>JANYCE010000003.1 GCA_025360445.1 Betaproteobacteria bacterium | reverse complement strand
CTCGCGCTCGCCGGCGCGCGCGCGCTTGGCGTATCGCTGCCCAATACCGCCACTGCGCAGGAACTCTTTAATGCATGCAGCGCGAATGGCGGCGCCAAATGGGACCATTCGGCGATGGTGAAGGCGCTCGAGCGCATGGCCAATCACGAGGTGGCTAAGTGAGCGGTGATTGAGTGATTGGTGATTATGTGATTCGGTTTGTGCTGCGTTAATCACTCAATAACTCGATCACCCAATCACCCAATCACCCAATCACTAATCACCCAATCACCTAAGCACCCAATCACCTAAGCACCCAATCACCTAAGCATCCAATCACCAACCAAACAATGAATCAGCCCGCCTCTCCTTCCTCGCTGAACAAGCCGCTGCCCGCCACGCTGCTCGAAGCGTTGCGCGCACTGCTCGGCGATCGAGTCAGCACCTCGGACTCCGTGCGCGCGCATCACGGCAAGGATGAATCGGCGCACCCGCCTGCGGTGCCCGATGCGGTCGTCTTCGTCCAGTCGACAGAGGAAGTCGCGGCGATCGTTAAACTGTGCGCGAGTCATAGTGTTCCGGTAATTGCATTCGGCGCGGGCAGTTCGGTTGAAGGTCATGTGCTCGCCATTCATGGCGGCATCGCACTCGATCTGACGCGCATGAATGAAGTGCTCAAAGTCAACGTTGACGATCTTGACGTCACCGTGCAGGCCGGCGTCACCCGCAAGCAACTCAATCAGCATTTGCACGACAGCGGCCTTTTTTTTCCGATCGATCCGGGTGCCAATGCCACGCTAGGCGGCATGGCCGCGACCCGCGCTTCAGGCACCAACGCCGTGCGCTATGGCACGATGCGCGAAAACGTGATGGGCCTGACCGTGGTGCTGGCCGATGGGCGCGTCATCCGGACGGGCGGCCGCGCGCGAAAGTCAGCCGCCGGTTACGACCTGACGCGGCTCTTCGTCGGCAGTGAAGGCACCCTCGGCATCATCACCGAAGTAACACTGCGCCTGCATCCGCAGCCCGAAGCGGTGTCGGCGGCGATCTGCATGTTCTCTGGCGTCGATGACGCAGTGCGCACAGTTATCGAAACCATTCAGATGGGCGTGCCAATCGCGCGCTGCGAGCTGCTCGACGCGCTGACCATCAAAGCGGTCAACCGCTACAGCAAATTAACCTTGCGCGAAGTTCCCATGCTGTTGTGCGAATTTCACGGCACCCCCGCGAGCGTAGAAGAGCAGGCCAAGACCGTGCAGGCAATCGCGAGCGAGCACGGCGGGCTTGATTTTGAATGGTCGACACGTCAGGAAGAACGCACCCGGCTGTGGCAGGCGCGGCACGACGCTTACCTCGCGTGCATGCAACTGCGCCCGGGCAATCGCGGCGTTGCCACTGATGTATGCGTGCCGGTTTCGCGACTCGCCGAATGCATAGCGGCGACCAATGAAGACATCGCGAAAGCGTCAATGCCGATCGCGCTATTCGGCCATGTGGGCGATGGCAACTTCCATCTCGTCATACTCGTCGAGCCGGCGAATGAAACAGATCTCGCTGAAGCCGAGGCCATCAATCACCGTGTCGTGATGCGCGCGCTCGCCATGGGCGGAACGTCCACCGGCGAACATGGAATCGGCATCGGAACATTGGATTTCCTCGACGCCGAACACGGCGATGCGGTGACGGTAATGCGTGCGATCAAGCAGGCGCTGGACCCGGGGAATCTGTTTAATCCGGGGAAGGTCATCCGGCTGTAATACGGCTTACGGCGTCCGCGCGTGGGCCATAAAAACAAAACCCCGCCTAAGCGGGGTTTTGTGAGTGCTGCCGAAAAACTTAAGCAGCCCGGCGCCCCCTGCGACGCACCACCCAGCCGAGCATACCGATGCCGGCGAGCACCATGCCGTAGGTATCGGGTTCGGGCACGGCGGTAATGGTCAAATTGATGTTCGTTCCGGGCGCAAATCCGCCCGGATTTGTATCGCTTCTGAGCGCTTGGAACTCGCCAACACTACTATTGTAGAAGATGTTCCAATCGACAAGCGCCGTAGTCCCAAAAGAAATGCCACCCCAGGAGGTAAAGCCAGGGAGATACAGCAGATTGTCAGACGCGGCGTAAGGTGAAAGCCCCGTAATCGTATCTCCGTTGGCCGTCCCACTAATGCTCAGGATCGAATAGGGCGAAGGGCCCGCATCGGTCGTAAAGGCACCTGAACCATACGCCGTCTCCCCTCCTATTGTGTCGAAGTATGAAAACGACCAGAGATCGGCTTGCGCGGGCGTTACCGCCCCGAATAGCAACAGCATTCCTAGGGAGCTAAGTATTTTTTTCACTATTGACGCCTTAATGTTAAGAATAAAAGTGACGGAGCGGCGCAACTGCCAAATCCGCTGCCCCTTTTTAGGCTCCCCCCTCCCTCCTGTATATGGCCCGTTCAGACTATGCCACTGACGTCAACGCCGGAATAGCAACTTTCCGCGGATGTATCAACAGCTTTTGCAACCGCAGCTCGAGGCGGTGTCAGCGGCGATCTGCATTTTCCCCGGCGTTGATAATGCAGTGCGCACAGTCATTAAAACCATTTAGATAGGCGTGCCGGTCGCGCTGCGAGCTGCTCGACGGGTTTACGATAAAAGCTGTCAATCGCTACAGCAATTAACTTTGCGCGAAGTACCGATTCTGTTGCCCCCCCCCGGCTGGCGCCGAAGAACAGGCGAAGACCGTGCAGGCGATTGCAAGCGCGCACGCGCTGGCTCGATTTCGAATGGTCGACGCGCCAAAAAGAAACAACGTGGTTATGGCAGGCGCGCCACGATGCTTACGTCGCGTGCATGCAATTGCGCCCAAGCAATCGCACCGTTGCAACCGATGGATGCGTGCCAGTGTTGCGGCTCTTCCGAATGTATTGCTGAGACCAATGTAGACATCGCAAAAGCGATCGATGCCGATCGCGCTGTTCGACCATGTCCGCGACGGCCATTTTTACCTCGTAATTCTCGCCGACACAGCGAATAAAAAAGACCTCGCTGGAAGCCGGGGCTATCGATCACCGCGTCGTGATGCGCGCGATCCCTATGGCGAGACACGTCTACCCGCGAACATAGCATTGGCGTCGGCAAATTGAATTTGCCTCGGCGCCGAACACCGCGATGGCGATTCGAGTGATGCGCGCCTCGCAGCCTGTGACACGCGAAACCATTGTTGACAACTCCAGCGCATCGACGAACCGCCGACACACGCCCCAATTTTTTTCACAACAAAACGTGACGTATTGCACGGCTCCGCCAACACAAGCTATCCGCCAATTATCGTGACTATTCAGCCTGAGGCAGGCATAGGGGCCTGCCCCAAGAAGGTCAAGCGCAATACCTCGAACAAATTATGTCCTTGCTTGTGCATGGTATCGAGATAGGAGCGAATGATGCAGAAATTCTGCGCGCCGTTGAGCGTG
>JANYCE010000002.1 GCA_025360445.1 Betaproteobacteria bacterium | reverse complement strand
GCGGCCGTGTTTACTGGCTGAAGGTTTACAGCGTGCCGCAGGGCGGCCGCAACAGCCGTGGCAAACCCATCGTCAATCTGGTGCCGCTGCTGGAGCACGAGAAAATTACCGCGGTGCTGCCGGTCAAGACGTTCGACGACGATCATTTTCTGTTCATGGCCACAGCCAATGGCACGGTCAAGAAAACAGCGCTATCGGCATTCTCGCGGCCACGTCCCTCCGGCATCATCGCCGTCAGTCTGGATGACGGCGATTTTCTGATTGGTGTAGCGTTGACCGACGACAAGCAGGACGTCATGCTTTTTTCAGACGCCGGCAAGGCAGTTCGTTTCGCCGAGAGCGAAGTGCGCCCGATGGGCCGCAACGCAGGCGGGGTACGCGGGATGAAACTTGCCCCCGGCGCGCATGTCATATCTTTGCTGACCGCGGACAACGAAAACGTTTCGGTCCTCACGGCAACGGAGAATGGTTATGGCAAGCGCACGCCGATCGGCGACTACACCAAGCACGGGCGCGGCACGCAGGGCATGATCGCGATCCAGGCCTCCGAGCGAAATGGCAAACTCGTCGCCGCCCAAATCGTCGGTGATGACGACGAAATTATGTTGATCACCACGGGTGGGGTGCTGATTCGCACGCGTATCTCGGAAATCCGCGATATGGGCCGGGCCACACAGGGCGTGCGACTGATCAATCTGGGCGATGGCGAAAAACTCGCCGGTCTTGAAAAAGTACTCGAACGGGACGACGAAATAAACGGTGACGATGTAAAGCTGGATTGAGTTGATCAGAGTTGAGGCCTGAGCAAAATCGCTCGCCTATCTGCAGTTTGTGCTTAACTCCTCACACTTCGATCCTGAATTTCAAATTTCCAGTTCTCAGTTCTTAATTCTCTCAACTCGGATTATCTATGTCGCGCATATACAATTTCGCCGCCGGGCCGGCGGTTCTGCCTGAACCGGTGCTGGAGCAGGCAAGCCGCGAGATGCTCGACTGGCATGGTTGCGGCACGTCCGTGATGGAAATGAGCCATCGCGGCAAAGAGTTCGTAGGCATTGCGGCGGCGGCCGAGGCTGATCTGCGCGAATTGCTCGGCGTTCCTGTCAATTACAAGGTTTTGTTTCTGCAAGGCGGCGCCACGCTGCAGTTTGCCGCCATACCGATGAATCTTTTGCGCGGCAAAAAAAGCGCCGACTATGTAAACACCGGCGAATGGTCGAAAAAAGCGATTAAGGAAGCGAAGCGCTACGCCGGCGTCAATATCGCCTCGAGCGCCGAGGATAAAAACTTCACTTACGCGCCCAAACAGGCCGCATGGAAGCTGGACCCCGATGCGGCCTACGTACACGTCTGCACGAACGAGACTATCGGCGGAGTCGAATTCAACTGGGTGCCCGACACCGGCAGCGTGCCGCTCGTTGCGGACATGTCGTCGCACATCCTGTCGCGTCCTGTCGAGGTGGACAAATACGGTTTGATTTACGCAGGAGCGCAAAAAAACATTGGGCCCGCAGGGCTGACGATCGTGATTGTGCGCGAAGATTTGCTCGGCCAAACGTTGCCGATTACCCCGACCGTGCTCGACTACAAAGCGCAAGCCGAAGCGGATTCAATGCTGAACACGCCGGCAACTTATGGGATCTATATTGCCGGGCTCGTGTTTCAGTGGCTAAAAAAGCTTGGCGGGTTGCAGAAGATCGCGCAGATGAACCGCGAGAAGGCGAACCTGCTTTACGATTTTCTCGATGAGACGGAGTTTTACTATTCACCGGTCGAGAAAGAGGACCGCTCGCTGATGAACGTTCCGTTCAAATTGCGCAATGAAGCGCTCAACGATGATTTTTTGAAGCAGGCCAAGGCGCGCGGCATGATCGAGCTCAAAGGCCATCGCGCGGTCGGCGGCATGCGCGCATCGATTTATAACGCGATGCCGATCGAAGGCGTGAACGCGCTGGTTAATTTTATGCGTGAATTTCAGACGCGCCAGGGTTGATGCGATGAGCGCTCTGCTACGAGTTCTGACTCTCAATAATATTGCCAAGGTTGGCTTGTCCCGCCTGCCCGGAGACCGTTACGAAGTGGGCAGCAAGATTGCCGACCCCGACGCCATACTCGTGCGCTCGCAAGACATGCATTCGTTCGCCATCGCGCCGCGCGTGCAAGCGATCGCCCGCGCCGGCGCCGGCACGAACAATATTCCCGTCAAAGCAATGAGCGCGCGTGGCGTTCCGGTATTTAACGCGCCGGGCGCGAATGCCAATGCAGTGAAGGAACTCGTGATTGCCGGTATGTTGATTGCGGCGCGCAATCTATTGCCTGCGACGCGCTTTGTAGACGGCCTCAGCGGCGACGACGAAACGCTAAATAAACTCGTCGAAGACGGCAAGAAAAACTTTGCCGGCATCGAACTGCCGAAACATACGCTTGGTGTAATCGGCCTGGGGAAAATCGGCAGCCTCGTGGCAGACGCCGCCATAAAACTTGGTATGAACGTGCTGGGCTATGATCCACATATCACGGTGGACGCGGCATGGGGCCTGCCCGCGCAGGTCCGAAAAGCAAATTCGGTAGAAGAAGTTTTGAGGGCGGCGGAGTTCATAACGCTGCATATCCCTTATGTCGAATCGACGAAAAACCTGATTAATGCAGAACGCATTGCGCTGATGCGCGATAACGCCATCCTGCTCAACTTTTCGCGCGAGGGTATCGTCGACAATGCGGCTGTGCTTGCTGCGCTGAACGCTAAAAAGCTGCGCTCTTACGTATGCGATTTTCCCGCGCAGGCGCTCGTCAACCAGCCCGGCGTAATTGCGTTGCCGCATCTTGGCGCGTCGACCCGCGAAGCCGAGGACAACTGCGCGATTATGGTGGCCGACCAGCTCCGCGATTATCTGGAGCACGGCAACATCCAGAACGCGGTCAATTTTCCTGATGTCGTAATGCCGCGTGAGTCGCATTTCCGTGTCGGCATCGCCAATTCGAACGTTCCTAACATGTTGGGGCAAATTTCCACGGCAATGGCCGATGCGGGGCTTAATATTCACAACATGCTGAATAAGTCGAAAGGTGAAATGGCCTACACGCTGGTCGACGTCGACAGCGCAGTGCCCGCGCCGGTCGTTGCCAGGATCGCATCTACCAAAGGTGTGCTTGCGGTGCGCTATCTTCCGATCGAGAAATCCTGAGCGCGCGGCTCGACAGGCCGCGATACCCGCTGTGGCCTTATTGAATTATTATTCGTTTCCATCTGGATGAATCAGCGCATTCGTTAGACGCCTGCCGTGACTGACACACTAAAACAAATTCGCTCCCGCATTGACTCGATCGATGATTCGATCGTCGACCTGCTTGGCGAGCGCGCAGCCCTGGCGCAGGATATAGGGCATGCCAAGAGCGGCGTGAAGTACCGCCCTGAGCGTGAAGCCCAGGTGCTGCGGCGCGTGGCGGCGCGCAATCGCGGACCGCTGCCGGCGGCAGCACTTACGCGTTTATATACCGAAATCATGTCGGCCTGTCGCGCGCTCGAAGACGGCATATCGGTCGCTTTTCTGGGCCCGCAAGGGACTTTCAGCGAAGAAGCGGCAATCCGGCAGTTCGGCAGTCAAACGCACTTGCACCCGTGCGCTTCGATTGATGCAGTGTTCCATCAGGTTGAAACGGGCGCCGCCCACTATGGCGTCGTGCCGATAGAAAACTCGACTGAAGGCAGCATCAGCCGCACGCACGACCTGCTGCTCGCCACGCCGCTTAAAATATGCGGTGAAGTGCTGCTGCCGGTACATCAATGCCTGATGAGCAAAAGCGGCAAAGCTGCGAGCGTGAAGAAAGTACTATCGCATAGTCAAAGCCTCGCGCAATGTCATGAATGGCTTAATCAACACTATGCGAAGGCGCGGCGTGTGCCGGTCGTCAGCAACGCTGAGGCTGCACGGATGGCCGCTAAAGACGCAAGCGCCGCCGCGATTGCGAGCAAGACGGCCGCCGCCTTATATAACTTGAAAATTATCGCCGCCAATATCGAGGACCAGCCAAAAAATACGACACGTTTCGTCGTCATCGCGGCACACGACGCCGGCCCGTCAGGCAATGACAAAACCTCGCTCGTTATGTCGACGCGCAATCTACCGGGGGCGATTCATTCGCTGCTGACGCCGCTCGCCCAGCACGGTGTCGGCATGACGCGACTCGAGTCGCGACCGGCGCGCACCGGGCGCTGGGAATACCTGTTTTATGTCGACATTGAGGGTCACCAGCTGGATGCCAACGTGGCGCAGGCGTTGCGTGAGCTCACCGACAAGGCCGCGTTCATGAAGAGTCTTGGCTCATATCCAGTCGGGATGGTTTAACTATCGCTCGCAATTAATGCTCGGCTGCCAGTTTTAACCCGGAACTCCGCTGAACCAACGACAACTCCACATGACAGACGCCAAGGTCAACCACGTGTCAGATCTGTGCGATCTCGCGCCTGCTTATATTCGCTCGATTGCCCCTTACCAGCCCGGCAAACCCATTGCCGAGCTCGCGCGCGAACTCGGCGTACATCCCGATAAGATCATCAAGCTCGCGTCGAACGAAAATCCGCTCGGCGTGAGCCCGCTCGCAATGCGCGCCATGCAGACCGCACTCACCGATATCGCGCGTTATCCCGACGGTAACGGGTTTGAACTAAAGGCGGCGCTTGCCAGGCGCTACGGCGTCGATACGGCGCAGATCGTGCTCGGTAATGGCTCCAATGACCTGCTTAATATCGCAGCGCGCGCTTTTTTGGCGCCAACCTTCGAAGCAGTGTATTCGCAGCACGCATTTGCCATTTATGCGCTCGAAATCCAGTACACGGGCGCTAAAGGGGTGCAGGCGCCGGCGCGCGAATTCGCGCATGACGTTAATGCGATGCTCGCCGCGGTCACCCAGCGCACGCGCATGATCTTCATCGCGAACCCTAACAATCCGACGGGCACGCTCATCGCCGCCGCCGATTTGCAAGCATTTTTAAGCAGGGTGCCGCGGCATGTGATGGTGGTGCTCGATGAGGCTTATAACGAATACATTCCTGAGGCGCTGAAATCGGATTCGATCGCGTGGCTCGGTGAATTCCCGAACTTGATCGTAACGCGCACCTTCTCGAAGGCGTACGGACTCGCCGGCTTGCGCGTGGGATATGCATTTGCGCATCCGGACATTGCGGACATTTTGAACCGAGTGCGCCAGCCGTTTAACGTCAACAGTATTTCTCTCGCCGCGGCCGCGGCCGGTCTTGACGATCGTGAGTTCGTGCGCCGCAGTTACGACCTTAATCAAATCGGCATGCAGCAACTTATCGCGGGTTTGACCAGGCTTGGCATCTCCTACATTCCGTCGGCGGGCAACTTTGTCAGCATCAAAGTCAAAGACGCTGCCGGGGTCTTTCAGCGGCTGCTCAAACGCGGCGTGATCGTGCGGCCGATTGCTGCTTACGAGATGCCCGACTATCTGCGCGTAAGCATCGGCCTGGAGTCTGAAAACGCGCGTTTTCTCGAGGCGCTCGCGCAGTCGTTACCGGCATGAAAAAGAAACTAGAGGCGGAACGCGAATCACGCGTTGGCAGATTACGCGCCAACAAATCGCGCCCTGATAAGCTGCTGATCGGCAAGCTGGTCGTTTTCGGCGTCGGTCTCATCGGCGGCTCGTTCGCGCTCGCCATGAAGCAATGCGGCGCGGTAGGGCAGGTGGTCGGCGTCGGCCGCAGCCGCGCGAATTTAAACACAGCGCGCAGGCTGGGCATCATCGATGACATCGCCACGGACCCGGCGCTGGCAGTCAAGGATGCGGATCTCGTGCTGCTGGCCGTGCCGCTCGGGCAAACCAAGGCGGTGCTGGCGCAAATCGCCCCGCACCTGGCGCCACACACCGTGGTCACCGATGCGGGCAGCACCAAGCGCGATGTCATCGAAGCCGCGCGGCATCAACTTGGAGCGGCCTTCGTGCGGTTCGTGCCCGCACATCCTATTGCCGGAACGGAAAAAAGCGGCGCGCAAGCAGCGTTTGCCGACTTATTCAAGCTGCGAAATTTGATCGTGACGCCCCAGCCCGAAACAGCGGCGCGCGCGGTGAAGCTTGTGACGTCTGCATGGAAGCTTGCCGGCATGCGCATTTTGACGATGAGTGCGCGCGAGCATGACCGGATTTTTTCGCTGGTGAGCCATTTGCCGCATCTGTTGTCATTCACCGCGGTGGGCAACATTGCCGGCTATCCTGATGCCGCCACACTTTTCCAGCACACGGGCGGCGGTTTTCGCGATCTCACGCGAATTGCGGGAAGCTCGCCAGAAATGTGGCGCGACATCTGTCTCGCCAATCGCGATGCGGTACTGGCGGCGCTCGATGGCTTTCTAAGCGATCTCGAAGCCGTTCGTGGCATGGTTGAAGCGAGTGACGGCCGGGCGCTCGAGGAAAAATTCGCGGCTGCTCGAAGGGCGCGCGCAAAATGGCTGAAGCCGTCATGACGGACTTCGCGCCAATCATTTCAACGCGCTGAGAGAACTCGTGGATTATCTCGATTTATTGCCGGTTCGAAGGGCGTGCGGCACGGTGAAACTACCGGGGTCTAAAAGCATATCCAATCGCATATTGTTGCTGGCGGCGCTCGCGGAAGGCGAAACTACAATACATGACGTGCTTGACTCGGACGATACGCGCTTCATGCTCAATGCGCTGCGCAAGCTCGGCATTCATTGGACGCAGGACGATAAATCCGTGGTGCGCGTGCGCGGCGCCAACGGCGTTTTTCCAAAAAAATCCGCCGAATTATTTCTCGGCAATGCGGGGACTGCGTTTCGCCCGCTGACTGCGGCGCTGGCGTTCGCCGGCGGCGAATATCGGTTGGCGGGTGTGGCGCGCATGCACGAGCGCCCGATTGGTGATCTCGTCGACGCGCTGAAAGCGCTTGGCGCAAAGATTTCGTACCTTGGCGCGGCGGGCTATCCACCGCTGGCAATTCACCCCGGCACGATTCAGGCAGGTGCGGCAGTGAACGTGCGCGGCGATGTGTCCAGCCAGTTCCTCACCGCAATGTTGATGAGCCTGCCGTTACTCGGCGCGCGCAGCGTCGTGAAGGTCATCGGCGACCTGGTGTCCAAACCTTATGTGGACATCACGCTCAATATGATGCGGCGGTTCGGCGTCGATGTCGCGCGCGACGAGTCGCGCACGTTTACGATTCCTGCCTCCGTGCCATACAAAAGTCCCGGCGAAATATATGTCGAAGGCGATGCATCGGCGGCCTCGTATTTTTTGGCGGCCGGTGCAATTAGTGGATTGACCGGCGGCGGGCCGGTCTGCGTTGAAGGTGTCGGGGAAGCGAGTATTCAGGGCGACGTGCGATTTGTCGAGACGTTGCGCGCGATGGGAGCGATTGTGGAGATTGGTGCCAAGTCGATCACTGCGACGGCTGGTCCGGCCGTCATCCGTGCCGGCAGGTTGCGCGCAATTGACGCTGATTTCAACCACATTCCAGACGCCGCAATGACCGTTGCCATCCTCGCTCTGTTCGCTGATGGCGTTAGCACGCTGCGCAACATTGGCAGTTGGCGCGTTAAAGAAACCGACCGCATTGCAGCCATGGCGTCTGAACTGCGCAAAGTTGGCGCGGAGGTCGAGGCGGGGGCTGATTGGCTAAAGATCGCTCCGCCACCCGTGTTGTTGCCGGCCACCATTGATACCTACGACGACCATCGTATCGCCATGTGCTTTTCGCTCGTCGCGCTCGGCGGCGTGAAGGTGCGCATCAACGATCCCAATTGCGTCGCTAAAACTTTTCCCGACTATTTCAGCGTGCTGGCCAGCATCTCAGATGCACTGACCGATGTCCGCTAGTGCTGCGCCGGTTATCGCCATTGACGGCCCGTCTGCATCGGGCAAGGGCGCGGTTGCGCAAAGGGTAGCGCGTCGTCTGCACTTTCATTACCTCGACAGCGGAGCGCTCTATCGATTGGTTGGCCTGGCAGCGCGGCTGGCCCAGGTCAACATTGACGACGAGCGGCGCGTGACTACCCTCGCTGCAGCGCTGGATGCGCACTTCGACGACGAAGATATTTATCTGGATCGACAGTTGGTAACGGACGCGATCCGGTCGGAGGAAGCGGGCGCAGATGCGTCTGCAGTGGCGACACTTCCAGGAGTGCGGCAGGCCCTGTTGCTGCGCCAGCGCGCGTTTAGGGCGGCGCCCGGGCTCGTCGCCGACGGGCGGGATATGGGGTCAGTGGTTTTTCCAGACGCAGCGGTAAAAATATACCTGACCGCCGACGCGGAAGAACGGGCTACCCGGCGCTATAAACAGTTGATAGGAAAAGGAATGAATGCTAGTATGGCCGCGATTTTTCAGGACATTCAAGCGCGCGACGACCGAGATAGCCGACGCGCAATTGCACCCTTGGAAAAGTGTAGCGATGCCATGTTTCTTGATACGACGAACCTGTCGATTGACGACGCCGTCGAGCAAGTGGTGGCACGCTACGCAACAGCGACACAGGCGCCATGAGCCGCCCGGCTCGTGGCTTTTTTTAATGAACCCCCGTTGATTTAACGGGTTAATTTCCAGGCCCAACGTGCAAACAATGACAAGTGTTTCTACCCCCGCAGCCCCCGAATCATTTGCCGCGCTGTTCGAGGAAAGTCTCGCGCGCAAAGAGATGCGCATCGGCGAAGTCATCACTGCCGAAGTTATTCGTGTCGATGCCAATCATGTGGTGGTAAATGCCGGATTAAAGTCAGAAAGTTACATTCTCACCGAAGAATTTCAAAACGATCGCGGTGAAATAGAAGTCAAGGTCGGCGATTTTGTCCAGGTGGCAATCGATGCGCTCGAAGACGGTTTCGGCGAGACGCGCCTCTCACGCGACAAGGCCAAGCGCCTCGCTGCATGGATGGATCTGGAGCAGGCGCTTGAAAAAGGCACCGTTGTCGAAGGACTGATCAACGGCAAGGTCAAAGGCGGCTTGACCGTTATGGTCAATGGCATCCGCGCCTTCCTGCCGGGTTCGCTGGTCGACATCCGCCCCGTTAAAGACACCGCACCATATGAAAACAAGGTGATGGAGTTCAAGGTCATCAAGTTAGACCGCAAGCGCAACAACGTCGTGGTTTCGCGGCGTGCAGTGCTCGAAGCGTCACAAGGCGCCGAGCGTCAGGCCTTGCTGTCGAGCCTCACCGAAGGCGCGGTCGTCAAAGGTATCGTCAAGAACATCACTGACTACGGCGCGTTCGTCGATCTTGGCGGCATCGATGGTCTGCTGCACATAACCGACCTCGCCTGGCGTCGCGTCAAGCATCCGTCCGAAGTGCTGGCGGTCGGCGATGAAGTCGAAGCCAAAGTGTTGAAGTTCGACCAGGAAAAAAACCGCGTTTCGCTCGGCATGAAACAGTTGGGCGAAGACCCGTGGGTCGGCCTTTCGCGCCGCTATCCGCAGGGCACGCGCCTGTTCGGCAAGGTCAGCAATCTTACCGACTATGGCGCATTCGTCGAGATCGAGCAGGGCATCGAAGGCCTGGTGCACGTTTCCGAGATGGACTGGACCAACAAGAACGTGCATCCGTCGCGCGTCGTGCAGTTGGGCGATGAAGTCGAAGTGATGGTGCTTGAAATCGACGAGGACCGCCGCCGTATTTCGCTGGGCATGAAACAGTGCCTGCCGAATCCGTGGGAAGAGTTTTCGATGAACGCCAAAAAAGGCGACAAGGTCAAGGGCCAGATAAAATCAATCACCGACTTCGGTGTGTTTATCGGCCTCGCCGGCAACATCGACGGGCTTGTGCATTTGTCGGACCTTTCATGGAATCTGCCCGGTGAGGAAGCCGTGCGCAACTACAAAAAAGGCGATGAAACCGAAGCGATGGTGCTGTCGATCGACGTCGAGCGCGAACGCATTTCGCTCGGCATCAAGCAACTCGACGGCGATCCGTTTACCGGCTTCGTATCGATTAACGACAAAAACAGCATCGTTAAAGGCACGGTCAAATCAATCGACGCCAAGGGTGCCGTTATCGCGCTGGAGGGCGAAGTTGAAGGTTACTTACGCGCGTCGGAAGTTTCGCGCGATCGCGTCGAAGACATTCACACCCACCTGAAGGAAGGCGATCCGGTAACTGCGATGATCATC
>JANYCE010000429.1 GCA_025360445.1 Betaproteobacteria bacterium | reverse complement strand
CCAAGGTTGCCGCCCTGCCGCTGATCCTCGTCGCGCATCCATCTTTTCCGCCCAACAATACCAGGGAGTTGATTCCGTACGCGAAGAGCAAGCCCGGTTTGAATTACTCGTCATCCGGCCACGCGAGCACGCCGCATCTCGCGATGATTTTATTCGAGCAACGTACCGGCACGCAGTTCACGCATATTGCTTACAAGGGCGGCGGCCAGGCGGTCATCGACGTACTCGCCGGGCAGATTCCGTTGCTCGCGACTGCGATTCCGACCGTGCAGGCGCACATCAAGGCCGGCAAACTTAAAGGGATCGCGCTGACGAGTACGAAGCGGCATGCATCGCTGCCCGATGTCAGCACGTTTGCCGAGGCCGGCATCACCGGCTTCGACATTTCTGCATGGTACGGGCTGCTGGCGCCGGCCGCCACGCCGCAAGCCGCCATCGCGCGCGTGCACGGTGAAACGGTAAGAATTCTCGCGACGCCGGAAATGAAAGAGCGTTTTCAGAACACGTTGGGCGGCGATGCAGTCGGCAACACGCCTGAGCAATTCGCGGCGAACATTCGGGAAGACATCGAGCGCTGGGGGAAAATCGTCAGACAGAGCGGCATCAAGCTCGAATAGCGGGCATCGTCTTTGTTTGTGCGCCGCGCCAACGCGTTCCCGTCGTCAGGGAAAGCGCACATCCAAGGCGACGTAACAGACTAATAGACCAATAGACTTTAAGTCCGCATAGTCAATCGGCGCGCGCGCCCGAATCTTTGACGACACGCGTCCACTTGGCAAGATCGCGTTTGAGCACCGCCGCGAATTCTGCGGGCGTGCCGCCTACCACTTCTCCGCCATCGGCCGCGATCCGCGCGCGAGTGTCCTCCGTGCGCAGCTCCGGCATCAGGGCCGAGTACAACTTGCCGGTGATATCAGCAGGCGTGCCAGCGGGCGCCATCAAGCCGTACCACGTTGAAGCCTCATAGCCGGGTACGCCGGCCTCTGCAATGGTGGGCAGTTCGGAAATCGCGCTCGCGCGTTTTGCAGTCGTTACCGCCAAGCCTTTCAATCGACCGTTTCTCACCTGCCCGAGCGTAGGCGGCAGATTGAGCAAACCCAGCTCGACCTGGCCGCCCATTACGCCGAGCGCCGCCGACGGCGCCCCTTTGAATGGAATATGCACGATGCGTATGTTAGCCATGCTACGAAACAACTCACCCGACAAATGAGCGGTGCTGCCGCTGCCGCCCGAGCCGAAAGACAGTTCGCCGGGCCGCGCGCGGGCAAGCGCGATTAATTCGCGGACCGATTTAACAGGCAGCGACGGATGCACGATAAGAATATTCGGCGCGACACTCACAATCGTGATCGGCACGAAATCGCGGATCGGGTCCCACGATAACTTCGGATATAGCGCAGGGCTCACCGCGTGGGACCCGGCGCTCGCCATTACAAGCGTGTAGCCGTCGGGGGGCGCTTTGGCGACGAGCTCTGCCGCGATTGAGCCACCGGCGCCCGGCCTATTTTCGATCACAAAGGGTTGCCCCAGCGAACCGGTTAGCTTCTGGCCGACAATACGCGCCGTAATGTCGGGGCCGCTGCCGGCCGCTGCAGTCACAATCAGGCGTATTGGTTTGGCCGGATATTGCGGAACGGGTTGCGCAATGGCCGTGGCCGGAATTAAAACCAGAACGAATAGTGTGAGCCGCATGGACGCCTTCAATCAAACCCGTATAGGCGGCGCGGATTGTCGACGAGGATTTTTTTGCGCTGAGCCGCATCCGGCGCCCATTCATTGAGAAGATCGGCGAGATCGCCGTCATCGGGCATTTTTTCGCGCGCGCTCGGATGCGGCCAGTCGGAGCCCCACACGACGCGCTCGGGCGCCGTCTCGATCATGCCGCGCGCAAACGCGGCAATGTCCGGGTAATGAGGCACGGCATCCGAGATGAAATACGGCCCCATCAGCTTCGCCCACACATTGTCGCGAGCAAGCAGCCGCAGCAGCGCCTGATACGGCTGCGCATCGAGACCATCGGCGGTCACAATGCGGGCGAAATGGTCGATCACGATATCGATCTTCAATTGCGCGAGCGCTTCCTCAATGTGCGGCATTTCGCGCAGATTCACAAAGAATTGGAGATGCCAGCCGAGCGGCTTGATGCGCGCTGCCAGTTTCGGCGCATCCGCCAGTTTGAGTCCGGGCGTTGCCGACGCGGTATTGATGCGGATGCCGCGAAAGCCCGCCTCGTGCAGCGACTCAAGTTCGCCGTCGCTGATGTCCTCAGCGACCACTGCAACTGCCCGCAAGTCGAACGAGCGCGACACGAGCGCGTCGACGATGAGCGAATTGTCGGTCCCGTAAACGCTCGGCTGCACGAGCACGCCGCGCGAGCAGCCGAGCGTGCCCAGCATCCGCACATAATCGGCGAGTGAATTTTCGTGGGGTACGAAGTGCGTCTCCGGCAGCAGCGGATAACGGCGCTGCGAGCCGAAGATGTGCGCGTGACAGTCGCAAGCGCCCGCCGGAAATTGCAGTTTCGGCGGATGCGGGTCGCGCACCGGCGCCGGGATGTCCGGCGCGCGCTGTGAACCGTCAACTGCTGGATTTGTCACGGGCCTGGCGCGCTTCGACCGTCTTGGCTTCAATCTCGTAATACTCATCGAGGCCGATGATGTCTTCGACTTGCTGGCGCGAAGCCACGTAATCGGCATTGCTCATTCCTGTGTAGTCGCCGGTCGTGCGCAGTTCCGTCAGCGCTTTCTTTAAGAAATGAAACGCGGTGCAGAGCACTGCCTGCGCTTCGATGCAGCCGATATATCCCATCTGCTCCAAATCCTGACGCGACAGAATAGGCCGGCCGTCGCGATTTCCCCGGCTTTGCACATAGACGAGAGGCAGTTTGCAAACTTTCGGCGCCTCTTCCGCTTCTTCGCGTGTGCGCGGGAACAGCAGACCGAGATCGGCGCCAACGTCGGCCGCGCGGTTTAAGCGCATGCTCGCTTCTTCAAGCCCAAGCGCGCGGCATGTATCGGTGCGCGCAATGACTACGAAGTCGGGGTCACTGCGGTCACGCTCTTTACACGAATACTCGATTTTCTCGACGAACTCCTCGACCGAAATGCCGTGCACGACGTATTTATGATAGTGCGCGCGCTTCGGATAAAGCGCGTCTTCAATATGTACTCCGGCAACCCCGGCGCGGATAAATTCGCGCACCGTGCGCATCGTATGGATTGGCTCGCCCCAGCCGGCGCCGCCGTCTGCAATCAGCGGAATATTGATGTTTTCCGCAATGGCGCGCGCAGGGTCGATCTGCTCATTCATCGTCAACAACGGCTCGGTGATCGCCGTCGAGCCGCCCGTGACATAACCGCCGATATACACCGCTTCGAATCCCAGGGACTCAACGAGGCGCCCGCCGATTACGTCGTAAACCGACGGCATGTGCAAAAACGTTTTTGCGCGCAGCAGCGCGCGCAACCGGGTTGATTGCCGTTCCATTGCAAATCTTCCTTTGAGTGATGAAGCAGTTTTCGGGAGCTGTCTATGTTACAGCCAAACCCTGCCCACCCGCGTCGTCCCGCCCGATTTTCACCTATAGCGGGACGGACCGCCACGTTCAATCGATGACGCTGGTGTGCGGTAGCTCTGCCACCCCCGTAGCCTGCATGCGTTGACGAAGCAGGCGAGGCGCCTGCGCTACCCTGCTGCGTTATG
>JANYCE010000425.1 GCA_025360445.1 Betaproteobacteria bacterium | reverse complement strand
CCAGTCGTATCGCCGTAATGTCAGCGCATTTGCCCGCCGTGAGGGACCCGATCTGACCATCCAGTCCGAGTGCGCGTGCGCCGCACAGCGTTGCCATTTCAATCGCTTGCCATGCTGGCACAGCAGTCGGATCCTGGCTCGTGTGTTTGGCAAGCAGCGCGGCGAGCCGCATTTCACCCAGCTGATCGAGTTGGTTATTGCTTGCGGCACTATCGGTCCCCAAGCCGACGTTGACCCCGGCTCGCTGTAGCGCACTCACGGGAGCTATTCCGCTTGCGAGCTTCAGGTTAGAAGTTGCGCAGTGCGCCACATGGCACCCGTATTGTGCGAATTGCTCGACTTCCTCGGCGTTGAGGTGGACCGCATGCACCGCGATCAGATTGGGGCCGAGCAAGCCTAGGTCCGCTAGCCTGCGCACTGGGCGCACGCCGTAAGTCTTCAGGCTTTCCTCAATTTCACCGATAGTCTCATGCACGTGCATGTGCACCGGTAAGTCAAGCTCACTCGCAAATGTTGCGATTTGACGCAGGCTTTGATCGCTTACGGTATAAGGCGCGTGGGGCGCCAGACAAAAGCTCAGCAGTGCATCGTTGCGCAATTGGTCGCGAAGCGTAAGTCCCTTGCTTAAATAGTCCTGTGCGTCGGCAGCGTAGGGAGAAGGAAATTCGGTGACGATCATTCCCAGAGCGGCCCGCATCCCGCACGCGCTTACGGCACGCGCCGTGGCCTCGGGAAAAAAGTACATATCATTAAAACACGTCACGCCACCGCGCAACATTTCAGCACAGGCAAGCCGCGTGCCGTCAAATACGAACGCGTCAGATACATGCCGCATTTCAGTCGGCCATATATGGTCGTTCAGCCAGTCCATCAGTGCGAGGTCATCGGCCAGTCCTCGCATGAGCGACATGGCGGCGTGCGTGTGGAGATTGATCAACCCCGGAATTAGCACATGATCGGAGAGTTCGAAGCGTTGGCGCGGGTGGTATTCCACGCGCGCGCGCGACGTTGGCAGAATCGCTTCGATGCGTTCGTCGATAACAACGATCGAGTGGTCGCACAGTATTTGACGCGCGGGTTCCACCGGGATGACCCAGCGCGCCTCGATGATCGTGTCAGCGGTTAACGGTGTGCTCATGTGTCTCTCGCATACAAAAAAAAGCCCTGCCGAAGCAGGGCTTTTCAGGCAGCAGTGATTTGCTTATGGCTTCGGCTTGGCTTCCGGTTTTGCTTCCGGCTTCGCTTCCGGCTTAGGCGGCGGCATGATCGTGCCAACCACTTCCACCGTAACGCGGCGGTTCGGGGCCAGGCACTCGATCAATTGAGTGCGCTTCATCTTGTTGTCGCAGAACTTGGTGACCGGAATAGGCTGTTTCGGACCCTTGCCTTCCCAGAAAATGAGCTTCTGGTCAATCCCTTTGCTGACCACATAGTCCTTGACGCCGAGCGCACGTTTTTCCGAGAGCTTTTTGTTGTATTTCTCACTGCCGATGCGATCAGTGTGGCCAGTGATGATCACTGCACCAACAGTCGTCAAGGGCTTGACTTCTTTATCGAGGAACACGTCGAGTTCTTTACGATTGTCAGCAGTCATCTCGGTTTTATTGAACGGGATGCCTTGCAACTCAATTTTGAGTTCGACATTACGTGGTTCTGGCTTCGGCGCCGGTTTGGCCACCGGTTTTGCCTCGGGTTTTGCTTCCGGCTTAACCACCGGTTTTGGTGCGGGAGGTGCCGGCGGCACCGGGCAGAGGTCCGGCGTGCACTGTTTACACGCGGCTGCTGCGGCAGCGCGTGCGGGAGTCCAGTCGCTGGTACGTACGCACACCGTGCCGCCTACTGCCGTCACGACGTCGAAATTCGGTCCTGTAACCAGATACCCCTGGTTCTTGCTGTTCACCTGCGCCTGCGCAGCAGGTATGCATGCTGCTGCTATAGCGAGCCCCGCGAGGGCATTACGTAATGCTGAATTCATGATTTTTGTTCCTCCTGAACTACGACAGTTAAAACGAACCTTCATTATCCGGTCAGCTAGACAACTCACTTAACCTGCTGAATCAACAACACCCATCATTAAATATCACAGGCTGCTCGATTAGGCAAATTATGCCTCTATCGTAGCAGAATTGCACCTGTTTAGTTGCGCCGATACAACACCAAACGAAGTCTGACAAATCTCGCGCGATTATTTCGTTCCGCTTACCTCAACGCCAACCCGGCGATTTGGCTGGAGGCAGTTAATCAGCGCTTTGCGATTTTGCATCCGGCAATCAGCTGGTTTAGTCAGAGGCTGAGTTTCGCCTTTGCCTTCCGCATAAACGCGATTTGGCGCAATCCCTTTACCGACCAGGTATTCCTTCACTGTTTCAGCCCGGCGCACTGAAAGCTTTTGGTTATAGGGGGCGCTGCCGATGCGGTCCGCATGACCGATCGCCAAAATCACCTCGTAGGCCGCTTCCTGCAGCACTCGTGTGAGATCGTCAAGCATGGTCTTTCCCGCGGGCCTGAGATCCGCCTTATCAAAATCAAATAAGGCATCTGCGGAAAAATTGATTTTTTGCGGCAACATTTTTTGTGGTGCTTGCTTTGGCGCGGCCGGCGGCGTCGGTTTCGTCGCTGGTGCGGCGGCAGGCGCCGCCGGGGGCGTCATCACCGCCGTCTTCTTAGTAGGCACAAGGTCGCGATCGCAAAACGCACCTGCTTCCGCGGCCGCTGCTCGCGCCGGCGTCCAATCGCTCGTGCGCACGCACACAGTGCCGCCAACTGCGGTCACGACTTTAAAATCCGGGTCAACGAGATAGCCCTGATTCTTGCTGTTGACCTGAGCGACGGTCAACGCCGGCAACATCGCCGCAATGCCACTAACAACGACTAGCGCGGATTTCATTATCGAGTTCATTTATTGCACCCCTTTATTTTTGCAGCTGCATTCGCGGTTTATCGTGGCTGCTTCCGCATATCGTTGTTTTTAGTCGTCCGCATAGACTTGCGATTGTGAGCCTGCAATTGCCACTTCGTTTGTTTTCGATTGTTATAAAAAGCATGCAAATACTAACATATTCACACGTCATTTTCCATGGGTGGCACAGGCGTTTATGCGAGGCGCGCGCCGTCTGCCGGCAGACACAATAACGGTGACTCGCATGATGCGCGCGTGTTAGAATTATGGGCTTTATGCGGCGGCATATGACGCCGTTTTTTTGCGGTTTCCTCACCTGAGTTTGCATGGACCAATTCGCTAAAGAGACAATTCCAGTAAGCCTCGAAGAAGAAATGCGGCGCTCGTATCTCGATTACGCGATGAGCGTAATTGTGGGCCGCGCGCTGCCGGATGTAAGAGACGGATTGAAGCCAGTGCACAGGCGTGTGCTCTTTGCGATGCACGAACTGTCGAACGACTGGAACCGCGCATATAAAAAGTCGGCGCGTATCGTCGGCGACGTAATCGGCAAGTATCACCCGCATGGCGATACTGCCGTCTACGACACGATTGTGCGCATGGCGCAGGATTTTTCCCTGCGTTACCCGCTAATCGACGGTCAGGGCAATTTCGGTTCGGTTGACGGCGACAATGCGGCGGCCATGCGCTACACCGAAATTCGCATGGCTCGCATCGCCAGCGAACTGCTCGGCGACCTTGACAAGGAAACGGTCGACTTCGGTCCCAACTACGACGGCTCCGAGCACGAGCCGTTGATCATGCCGTCAAAAATTCCGAATCTGCTGATCAACGGCTCGTCGGGTATCGCGGTCGGCATGGCCACCAATATTCCACCGCATAATCTAAATGAAGTGGTCGACGCCTGCCAGGCACTGTTAAATGATCCCGCAGTCAGTATCGAAGACTTAATCAAGATTGTGCCTGCGCCTGACTTCCCCACGCGCGGCATTATTTATGGCACCTCGGGCGTCAGAGATGCGCTGCGCACAGGTCGTGGCCGTGTCGTGATACGCGCTCGCGCCCACATCGAAGATATGGAGAAGGGCAATCGGCAGGCGATCGTCATCGACGAGCTGCCGTATCAAGTCAATAAAGCCAACTTGCTAATTAAAATCGGCGAGCTGGTGCGCGACAAGCGACTTGAAGGTATCTCCGAAATTCGCGACGAATCCGACAAGTCGGGCATGCGCGCGGTGATTGAACTGAAGCGCGGCGAGGTTGCGGAGGTGATCCTCAATAATCTCTACAAAGAAACGCAGATGCAGGACAGCTTTGGCGTAAACATGGTGGCGCTGGTCGATGGCCAGCCGCGGTTGCTGAATCTGCGCCAGATGTTAGATGCGTTCTTGCGCCACCGGCGCGAAGTTGTCACGCGGCGCACGATCTTCGAATTGAAAAAAGCGCGCGAACGCGGCCACATACTCGAAGGTCTGGCGGTCGCGCTGTCGAACGTCGACGAAGTGATTGCGCTGATCAAAGCAGCGAAAACGCCGGCCGAAGCCAAAGAACAGCTGATGGGGCGCTTATGGCGGTCGACGATGGTTGAAGGAATGTTGTCGCGCGTCGATCCCATGTCGGCGCGGCCGGCGGGACTGCCGACTGAATTTGGTTTTCAGCAAGACGGCTACCGACTGTCTGAGGCGCAAACGCAGCGCATCCTCGAGATGCAACTGCAGCGCCTGACCGGACTCGAGCAGGACAAGATCGTCGCCGAATACAAAGAAGTAATCGACAAGGTCGTCGACCTGCTTGATATCCTCGCAAGGCCGGAGCGCATCACCGCCATCATCAGCGGCGAGCTCGATGACATGAAGAGGCAGTACGGCGACGAGCGGCGTAGCGAGATCGTCGAAAACACCCAGGACCTTTCGATGGAAGACCTGATCGCGTCGGAGGAGGTGGTGGTCACTTTGTCGCATGGCGGCTACATGAAATCGCAACCG
>JANYCE010000367.1 GCA_025360445.1 Betaproteobacteria bacterium | reverse complement strand
GATGGGCATGCCCGTCGAAATCGAATGGGCGATGGATGACGCCGGATTTAAATTGCTGCAATCGCGTCCGCTACACACGGAGGTTGCTGCTGCGCCGGATGAGTCATGGCAGCATCAACCGCGTCTGAATGGGCATGCCGCCGGGATCGGCTGGAGCACCGGCCGCGCCTGCGTAGTTAATTGCGAATGCGAACTTTCCCGGGTTTCTCCCGGCGATATTCTCGTGACCAAGGTTGCGGGCCCGGCATTGAGCCACATTCTTACGCGTGTGGCCGGCGTGGTTGCCGAGCGCGGCGGCAGCACCTCGCATATGGCATCTCTCGCGCGCGAACGCGGCATCCCGATGGTGCTCGGCGTCCTCGACGCGACTCAGCGCATCCCCGACGGCTCGACAGTTGCGGTCGACGGCGTGGCAGGCGTCGTGCGCTGGATGGTGTGATGCGCGCGCGCGTGTATGTCACCCAGCCGGTGGCGGCCGCCGCGCTGACCCGCTTGCGCGAAGTTGCGGAAGTCAGTCTGAACGCCGATGCCCTGCATATCCCTGGCAAGGATGAGTTGCTGGTAGCCGTGCGCGAGCACGACATCCTGTTCTGCCTGTTGCACGACCGGATCGATGCGGACGTGATCGACGCGAACAAGAATTTACGCATGATTGCGTCAATGACCATCACCCCCGCGGATATCGACATCAAGGCGGCGACGGCGCGCCATCTCCCCGTCACCGTGATACCTGCGGCACTACTGAACGACGCGACCGCTGACCATACGTGGGCGCTCATGTTTGCCGTCGGCCGACGCATCGCCGAAGCTGACCGACTCGCTCGCGCGGGCATCATCCCCGGTTCGCAATCGAACTATTTTGCAGCCGGCGGCATCTCCGGCAAAACCCTCGGTCTGATCGGTCTGGGCGGCGTCGGGCGCGCAGTCGCGCAACGCGCGCGCGGCTTTCCACTCAAAGTCATCTACCACGACCCGCGGCGTTTAACAGCATCGGACGAGCAAGCGCTCGGTTTAAACTGGGTCGCATTCGATGAGCTACTGGCAACTGCCGATTACGTTTCGCTGCACGCAAATTTAAGCGCGAAGACTCACCATCTCATCAGTGAGCGCGAGTTGAGTTTGATGAAACCGACAGCGTATTTGATTAATACGTCACGCGGCCCGATTGTAGATGAGCATGCACTGGTTCGCGCATTGATCGAACGCCGCATTGCAGGCGCCGGCCTTGACGTATTTGAACATGAACCTGGCATCAACCCCGCGCTACTCGGCTTGTCCAATACCGTGATAACGCCTCACATGGGCAGCGCGGTTGCCACGCTCAGAGCCGCGATGGCCGATGCAGTTGTAGACAATATCATCGCGGTGCTTGATGGGCGGCAACCGCCTAACTGCTGGAATAAAGAAATTTACTCGACGTAGTTTTCGATTTATGCGCGGTACGCGCGCCCGGTAACCCCCGCGCATTTGATAAAGGAGCGGATATGGCAGGCAAAGCAAAAGTGGTCCTCACCGACTACGTGTGGGAATCGCTCGAGGTGGAAAAGAACACGCTCGGCGGGTTGGCGGACCTGGTGGCGCTGCAGACCAAAAAGCCGGACGAGTTCATCGCTGAAGCCCGAGATTGCGACGCGTTGCTCAACACCTATGCAGGCCCGATCACGGCGGACGTCATGGCCCAGATGCCCAAGTGCAAGATCATCGCTCGCTACGGGATCGGCGTCGACACGATAGATCTCGATGCAGCCACGCAGGCGGGCATCATCGTCACCAACAATCCGACGTACTGCATCGAAGAAGTCGCGGAACACACGATGGCTTTGTTGCTGTCGGCCGCGCGCAAAATTACGTTTTATGACCGGCAGGTGCGTGCCGGACACTGGGCAGTCCCGCCCGGCAAGCCGATGTACCGGTTGTCCGGCAGCACGCTCGGGTTGGTGGGTTTCGGCAACATTGCGCGCCAGGTCGCGGTGCGGGCAGCGGCGTTTGGCCTGCGAGTGTTGTTTGCCGACCCGTTTATAAAATCCGGAGAGTTCGATGCGCCGGGAGAAAAGAGGGAATTGCCGGCATTGCTGGCAGCGGCGGATTACATTTCACTCCACCCGCCGCTCATCCCGCAGACCCGCAAAATGATTAACGACGAAGCCTTCTCGCGGATGAAGCCGAATGTGATTTTGATTAACTGCGCGCGCGGCCCGATT
>JANYCE010000363.1 GCA_025360445.1 Betaproteobacteria bacterium | reverse complement strand
CAACGCCGTTTCGCTCTGCCGCGCGAGCGCCATTGTGAGCGTCGCCGCACTGACGTTGGGATTGCCGTCGCGGTCGCCGCCGATCCAGTTGCCCATGCGAAAAAAGCTCGCAATGTCATGCCCGGGGAGCGCCTGCTCGATGTCGCGGTACAGGCGCGGGATCTGGCGCAGGAAAGTGCTGTGGTAATAGCTGAGCGCATTTTCGATTTCATCGGCGACCGTCAACTTCGAATAGCGCAGCATGCGGGTCTGCCACAACTGGGTCACGCGCGCGCGCAACAACGCTTCGTTCTCGGTGCAGTCGCGCGCCGTGTGAAGGTTGTCGCGCGCCTCCATCAGTTCGGCGATCGCGCGTTCGGCATCGAGAATGCTTTTGCGCTGCACTTCGCTCGGATGCGCAGTCAGCACGGGCGAAATGTAGGCATGCGCGAGCGTTTGCGCGATAAGAGTTGCGTCGATGTTGTTCGCCGCAAGCTGCTGTAACGTCATCGCGAGCGTGCCTTCGCGCACGTGCTCGAGCCGGTCATGATATTCACGCCGGCGCACCCGGTGGCGATCCTCGGCGGTATTGGCGAGATGCGAAAAATAGCTGAACGCACGGATAACGCTTAACGTCTGCGCGTCCGACAATGTTTTTAGCAGGCGGTCAAGTGCAGCACCGGCGCTGGCATCGCGCTTGAGGCGAAACGCCACCGACAACCGGCGTATGCGCTCGATCAGGTCGAATGCGGCCGCGCCCTCCTGCTCCCGAATCACTTCACCGAGCAGCCGTCCGAGCAGCCTGACGTCGAGAATGAGCGCGGCGTTTTTATCGTTGGCATCGGGGTCGCTGCGGTGGCGGGCAGAAGTGGCGCGGGGCATGGGGGCTTATCGGGGCTTGGGTGATTTAGTGATTGGGTGAATTAATGAATTGTGATAGCAACATCTGAGCCAATGACATCGGCAAATTGATGGGCATGCTGCGTTACGCCGCGCTTTTCGCAGATTTTACAAATTATAAATATTCGGGAGCCTGCTTACGATCGCGCGCCTGCTTGTTAACGGATCTCACGCTATGCGTGATGCGAATTGTGCGGATTTTTGCGCCACCGGCTTTCACATGGCCATCGATCCGGTTACCATTTGCACCGGAAGAGGCTATGCAACCATATCACGTATCTCTCAGCCTGCAACCGTGTCACGCGTCTCTCAGCCGGCTCGCGCTGGTGCTCGTCCTCGTGTGCACACGCGCCACCGCACAGCCGTCACCGGATATTGAAACGCCTCCAGCGAACGCGCAACGCGGCGACTTGCAGGCGTTGACGTTGCTTGCATCGAAATACGAGCGCGCTGACGGCGTTGAGCGCGATTTCCTTAAATCAAACGCGCTGTATTGCAAAGCGGCCGCGCGCGGTGATACTGAGGCGTTGTTCAAGATGGGCGTGATCTATTCGGTCGGCCGCGGATTGTTGGCCGATGAGGGCATCGCCGCATTGTTTATCGGCAGGGCCGCGGAGTCGGGCCACGAGCGCGCGAAAACGCTGCTTCAGCATGTGAGCGGGCGCACCGGCAGCGTGTTACCGGCGTGCATGATCGAAACGGTGGAGCCGCCCGCGCCGGTGCCTGTGTTTGCATCGGGCACCCGCCAGGACATTGCATTACTGGTTCATCACTGGGCGCCTCAATACGCTGTTGATCCAGCGCTTGTGATGGCGCTCATCACGGCTGAGTCGAATTTCAACGCCAAAGCAGTTTCGCCGAAAAATGCGCAGGGCCTGATGCAGCTCATACCGGCGACGGCGGCGCGCTTTGGCGTCAAGAACGCGTTCAACCCGGTCGACAATTTAAAAGGCGGGCTCGCGTACCTGCGCTGGCTGATGGCGTACTTCAAAGGCGAAGTGCCGCTCGTGCTGGCCGCGTATAACGCCGGCGAAGAAGCCGTGGAACGCTACCGCGGCATTCCGCCTTACGCGGAAACGCGCAACTACGTGAAACAGATCACCAGCGTCTACAAAAAAGCCAGTCACCCGTATGTCGGCGAGGTGGTTGCGCCCTCGCCCGCCCTAAGCCGCATCAAGCGCGCCAACTGACCGGCGCGCCAGCCTCACGGCGCAATATACGCGTAGCCTTTCGCCTGGTAAGCCATCAGCGAAATGAAACCGTTGCCGACGACCCGGATTTGCGGCAAAACCTTGTCGGCGTTGGTGCCCTGCTGGCGCACGGCCAGCGAGCATTGCTCGAACCCGTCCACGCCGCGTGCCGTGCTGAGTTCCTTGATCTTCGCCGCTACCTTCGCCGCCAATTCGCGGTCTTCCGGCTTGATCTTGTCCTGATCGGTCTGCACGAGGCGTGTCGCCGGCCCGCGGAACGACAGGATGAAATGCGGCGTTACGCCCTGCTGGATCAGCGATTGCCGCGTCTCGTCGATGACGTCAAGGCGCGCGAGCAGCAACTTGCCGTCGCCGTCCTTGAGGTCGAACGCAATTTTCCCTTCGGATAAACCCGCGAGCGCAAGGCGGTCATCAGCCGCCGATGCCGGCACCGCGTGCACAAGCAATGCCGCCGCTGCGAGCGGCAAGAACAGTTGTTGCAGCCGTACATAAATTTGATGCATGTTTGCCCCCCCCTTGGTGTATTGAACGACTTTTACCATCACCCTTGATTTTTAATTTTTTGCACGCAGTCTTCCACAACGTTTCGCCGGTACGCGCGCGGCGTGCCGGTACGCCATTCGCTGTCGGCGCGCATCTCCCTGTATACGACTTGTCCGGCACCCATGTGCCCGGCATGACACGAGAAAAAACGCGTGCGCCCGCGTTCGCCATCGCAATCGAATTCCTGCACCAGTTTCGCTGAAAAGTAAGGCTTGCCGTTGGCATCCTGCTCGGCGGTTTTGTAATCGAGCAGGGCCTGCATTTTTATCACGTCACCCGCCTTCTGGATGGTGGCGGGATCGGCGTAGACGGTCGTGCCGTCATCGGCCGCGCCGACGCGCTCCTACGCCGCAACCGCGCTGCCACTCAACGCCGTCAGCAGCAATTCGCAGCGAAAATATTTGATCGCTGAATACATTAAATTCCAGACAGCAGAAGCTTCTGCTTGCCTACCAATAAGTCAAAAACAAAAATTTGTGAGCGGCCTAATCGCTTTGCCGATAGGCCACGAGTTCATTGCGACTGGTCGAGAAGAAACGCCCCGACCTATCGCGATAGACCTGCATGTAAATAATCGGTCGTCTTACCTTGTCAGGAGCGATCCAGTAGGTTTCCTGAAGATATGACCCGACGGATGAAAATCCCTTGCCCTCAACTTTGTACGCGTCAAATGTTCCAGCGGGCACAGTAATTTTCTCCCAGGCGACTACCTTGAAGTCAACCTCTCCAGTGCGCTTTTCTCCTGAGGCCGTCGAATAGCGCCAACGCGTCGTCCACTTTTTGCCAACGCTGTATTCGCCAATATAGAATTGCTTATCGCTGACATCGACCCCAATTGCGTTCACGTTCTTAGTAGTATTTCCAAGCAAGTCCGTAATGAATCCCCCATTGCCATAGATTACTTCCGAATCCGTAACACCAGCCACACGGTTCGTATATTCGCGCGTCTGTAGTTGCGTCAGCGTATCTATCGTACGATAGCTATAACTGTCTCCGACTCGATAGTTGGGATTGGCCTTTCCAGTGCCCCGGCTGAATGGATTCGGCGCAATTGACGCGACCTGAACTAGCTGACTGGGCGCGGCCTTGCCCGCATCAGCGCGAGCCAGATCTTCCTTCTCTGTGCGCGCGACCTCCGCTTTTGCGAATTCTTGTTGTTTCTTGACTTCGGCTTCTGCGCGCGCCAACTCGTTCTGCCGCTTACGCTCCGTTTCCTCCCCCAATAGATCTTCTTTCTTTTTGCGCTCGCCTTCGGCTAGTGCGAGTTGTTCAAGCTGCTTTCGCTCTGCATCCGCTTTTGCCAACGCATCGTGTCGTTTGCGTTCCATTTCGGCGCGCGCGAGGCCTTCCTGCTGTTTGCGCGACGCTTCCGCTTTCGCCAGTTCCTGCTGCTTCTTGAGTTCCACCTCGGCACGCGCCAATTCTTCATGTTGCTTGCGGTCGGCCTCGGCTTTCGCCAGTTCCTGCTGTTTCCTGACTTGGGCTTCGGCTCGCGCCAAATCTTCCTGTCGCTTGCGCTCCGCTTCCGCCCGCGCGAGGTCTTCTTTTTTCCTACGCTCTGTCTCAGCACGCGCCATTTCTTCGAGCCGCCTGCGTTCCGACTCGGCCTTTGCCAACGCATCCAATCGCTTGCGTTCCGCCTCGGCACGCGCAATCTCCTCCTGTCGCTTGCGCTCGGCTTCCGCTTTCGCCAGATCTTGCTGTTTCTTGAGTTCCGCCTCGGCGCGCGCGAGTTCTTCCTGACGCTTGCGGACCGCCTCGGCAGCAGCGGAAATCGATTGCGCCGGGACTTGCGCGGTCGTGGCAGGCGCTGACGCGGTTTGCACAGGCGACTCCAGTTGGGCCAGCAAACGGTCGAGCCGGAATTGCGCGAGTTCGGAGAATCGTCCGCTCGGATAGCGGCGCAAGTAGTCTTCCAGCGGCGGCACTTCTTTCGAAACCTTGACCTTCTCCCACAATAAAAGCTCTTGCTCGAATTGCTTTTCCGCTTCGTCGCCGGTAAGTTTCCTAATCTGCGCGGGAGGAATAAGAAAGAAATCCTCTTCGAGCGAAGTGCTTTCCCAGGGAATTTGGCGACCGCCGGACTGGCGCCGCACATACAGGCGCACCCGCTTGAAGATGTCTTCGATCTTGACTTCGCGCGTGCGCATCTCTTGCAACAAGTGCTCGGTATACAGGCCGTTTGTCCCCGTGCCGTCGGCCGCGGTGTTTCCCGGAGAAGTCGCGTAGGCAAGCAACGTCCCCGGTGGCGCGTCAATCTGGCTGAGGCCTTTCTGCTCGACACGTACTTTATTGCCGAATGGATTATCCCTGCAAGCATCGAGGATGATGACATTCATCGGATTGCTCGCGCGCGTCAGACTTTCCAGCAGCAAACCGAGGTCGACCGCCTGCGTCTGCATGTCGCTCATCTGCTCGATCGCCGCGTCGACCGGAATCAGGTAGTTGCGCCAGCTAAGTTGTGCGCCGTGCCCGGCAAAATAGAACAGCCCAACCCCCTTCTGCTTTGCCAGATTGCCGCCGAAGGTCTGGATGGTGTCGAGCATCTCCTTGCGGGTCGCGTCGAGCTTCAGCGTGACGGTGAAACCCATGCGCCTGAGTTGGTCCGCAATGGCATTGGCGTCATTGCCGGGATTGTCGAGAGGCGCACCGGCATAACGACTGTTGCCGATGACGAGCGCAAAGCGGGGTAGGCCGTTAATCGGCGACAGGGAGTCCGATATTGCATTGAAACCTTGAGAGGGAGCCGCCAGCAGGAGCGCGGCAACGCACCAGCGCAATGCTTTCGCCAGCAATGCGGCTCGAATCGCGATACGGCGAACGAGATCGCGGACGGATATGCAAAGGCCCCACTTAAGCTTGATGCACGCTCCCACGCGCTTCACCGCTTGTGCAAGTGGAAATGCAGTCTCAGCCGTTCTCATGAGTTCAACTCTCGGCTATATCGGGTTGCCCGTCTCTTGTCTAAGCCGCAAGCTTTTGCACGCCTTTGGGCGCTTGCTGTCTGGCCTGCCAAAGATCATATTGCATCTGCATCCCGAGCCACATATCGGGACTCGTTCCCAACGCCTTCGACAGCCGCCATGCCATATCAGCGGTTACTCCCGCCCGCCCGTTGATAATCGCAGAAAACGCCTGCCGGGATACGCCAAGCTTTTTCGCCGCTTCGGTAACGCTGACGCTCTCAGGCAGATATTCCTTGATAACCACCCCCGGATGCAGGGGATTAAACATTCGCGACATCTGAAATCTCCTTAATGATATTCGAGGTAATCAAGCAACTCAGCATCGGTTTCCTGGTGGCGCAATATCAATCGCCAGTTACCGCTGACCGAAACCGACCAATATCCCTGTAGCTTTCCAGTCAAAGCATGCAACCGCCAGCCCGGGGAATTCATATCCGCGGGTTTTACAGCCGAATCGAGAGCAAACAGCATTGTCTTCGGACGCCCGGCATGATGCGCCTGAATGCCGACTTTACTCCCGGTCCGGAAAAATGATTCCAGCCCCTTATGCCGGAACGACTTAATCATGTCATCAGTGTAAACCGTCGCTTTACACTTGGCACTTGGCAATTTGCCGCCGGCTATTTCACCTTCTCCAGCTTCTGCAAAGAGCGCAACCCTTTGGGTATCGGCAGATCCGGATGCGTCACCGGCCAGTCGGTGTAACTGACTTCGCCGACGTAAATATCGCCGCGAGAATCAAGCGCAATGCCGTGCGGCGCAATGAATTTCCCCGGTGCGGTGCCGGGCCCGTCGGTGCCGCCTAAACGTGCGATCAACGCGCCGTGCCGGTCGACGATCGAGACACGCGGGCCAATGTTCGGATGCGCGCGATTTACTTTCATACCGGAGCCAAGTTCGCCGACGATGAACTCCAAGCGCGGGCCGCGGTGACAAAATAAGCCGCACGGCCGGTGCAAGTTGTTCCACTGCGCTTCGTATTTTCCATTGCCGTCGAACACCTGCACGCGATGATTCTCGCGATCGGCCACGTACACCCAGCCATCGGCATCGGTCACGATGTTGTGCACGATGTTGAACTGGCCGGGATCAGTGCCGGGCTCGCCCCATGACATGAGGAGCTTGCCGTCGGGCGAATACTTGTGCACCTTCGCGTTGCCGTAACCGTCGGACACATAGATCTCGCCCTTCGGCGACAACGCGGTATGCGTGCAGCGGTGAAACGGCTCGCCGCTCATGTATGGCGCCGGCTTGCCGGGCGTGCCGAGTTCGAGCAGAACTTTGCCATCGGGACTGCATTTACGCACGACGTGCCCGCCGTCGTCAGTCAGATAAAGCGTGTCATCTATATCGATGTGCAGGCCGTGCGCGCGCGGATACTGGCCTTCGCCCCACGAGCGCAAGAATTTACCGTCGCGGTCGAACACCATCATCGGATGCTCGCCGCGGTTGAACACATAGACCTGATCTTTGCTGTCGACCGCGACTGCGCCGACATCTCTGAACTCCCAGCCGTCAGGCAGCTGCGCCCAGTTCTCGATGACTTTGTAGCGATGCTCGCCGCTACCCAGAATGACTGACATTGGCCGCTCCTCCTTAGGTTGATTGGGTGATTGGTTGATTGGTTGATTGGTCGATTGGTCGATTGATTCAAATCAGCGTTTGCCACGCACCGCTATGCCGCCTACAACGTTCCTTGGTCCGGTGTTACAAGCGCGCTGTTAATTCACGCGTGAGATCAGCCGCCGCAATTTCGCGGCAGCCGCTGGCGTTCTGACCTGACCATAGCGGTGAAAAATCGCCGCTGCGCTGACTTTCCGCCTTCGCGCGCAAAGGGCCGATGCCCGAGGTTGCAAGCGGAAACGCCGGCGCCGCCGCGTTCATCGGTCCGAGTTCCCGCATGATGCGATTGACGATACCGCGCGCCGGCCGTCCGGTAAAAAGAGTGGTCAATGCAGTATGGCGCGCGGCGTCGCTTTGCAGCGCGGCGCGATGCACCGCGCTGGTGGTCGCCTCC
>JANYCE010000362.1 GCA_025360445.1 Betaproteobacteria bacterium | reverse complement strand
CGGCGGGGCGAGCACATCAAGTGTTACGTCGGGGTGGCGCTCATGCAAACGCGCAAATAATGGTTGGGCCAGCACGGCGTCGCCGACCCACGAAGGCGCGACGACCAAAACGCTCGTCATAAGGATAAAGGATGAAGGATGAAGGCCGAAGGGTGGGGCGACGCGCCGTTCAATTCCGTTTGCATCCCGACTTTATCGCGCATACGTCTCTCTACAGCCGTTTAATGTTCCGGCTTGACGCTACCCTTGAGCGTATATTGAGTTCCGCAATACGGGCACAGTGCCGTGCCGGTTTTTTCGATCGGCAAAAAAACCCGCGGGTGCGAGTTCCACAACAGCATGGCCGGCGTCGGACAGTGCAGCGGGAGGTTGGTCGCCGTGACTTCGATTTGCCGCTGCTTATTATCGGTCTGGGTCATAACACCTTACGCTGCGACGGGCGCGAGCCAGTCACGGTAGGTATCGTTGCGGCCGTTGACGACATCGAAAAAGGCTTTTTGCAGCCTGACCGTGATGGGCCCGGTCGAGCCTGAGCCGATGGCGCGGCCATCGACTTCTCGGATGGGCGTGACCTCAGCGGCGGTCCCCGTAAAAAACGCTTCATCGGCTATATACAAGTCGTCGCGCGTGATGCGCCGCGCCGTTACCGTGTAGCCCATTTCTTCTGCTAACGCGATGATCGAGCGACGCGTGATGCCGCTCAAGGCACTCGTGAGTTCCGGCTCGATAATCTTGCCGTCCTTGACCATGAACAGGTTTTCACCCGAGCCTTCGGCCACGAAGCCATCAACGTCGAGCAACAGCCCCTCATCGTAGCCGTGCTCGGTCGCCTCGAGATTCGCCAGGATTGAATTCGCGTAGGTGCCGGAATACTTGGCGCGGCACATCGAGACATTGACGTGGTGACGCGCGAACGAAGAGGTCTTCACGCGAATACCTTTTTCCAGCGCCTCCGGTCCGAGGTACGCGCCCCATGGCCAGGCCGCGATCGCGACGTGCACCGTTGCGCCTTTGGGCGATACGCCCATTTTTTCAGACCCGTAAAATGCGATCGGCCGGATGTAGCACGACTCAAGTTGATTAGCGCGCACCACTTCTTTGTGCGCAGCCATGATGGTTTCCTTGTCGTAAGGAATTTTCATCATATAAATATGCGCCGAGTTGAAAAGGCGTTCAGTGTGCTCTTTAAGCCGAAAGATCGCTGTTCCGCGGCTTGTGCTGTAAGCGCGCAACCCCTCGAACACGGCCAACCCATAATGCAGGGAGTGCGTAAGTACATGGGTGTTCGCGTCGCGCCATGGCACCAGCTTCCCATCGTACCAGATGTGCCCGTCGCGGTCGGCCATTGACATGTTTATGCTCCATGCAAAAGAGCGGATTCTAGCGTATTTCATCCTGGGTTGCCCTTGAAGGCCGCCGTCGGTTCGAGCGGACGCCGGTAATACGCGCGTTCAATCACCGGCATCTATTCGCGAGTATCCTTGACCGAAAAATTGATTGATGTGAATATGTTAGGCATCATTAATAGCGGCCCGCAATAAAAGTCACGGCCAATTCCAGAACGTGAACCGCTGAAGCCGAACAAGAAAACAGGGAGCTTTTCCGGAATGCCGAATCCCGTCAGCGCGATGCTCAGTAGTTTAAGCGATCGCGTTCTCACCGTGCATGACACGGACGAGCAAAAACTGCAAAAGACGCTGCTGATTTTTGCCTGCGGCCTGATGGGCTTCGCCGCGATGTTGTGGCTCGTGATTTATCACGCGATGGGTATCAAATATTCGGCGACCGTGCCGCTGATTTATCTCGCGGTCTCGGCTGCCACACTCGCGCTTTACCTGTGGAATTTAAATTTCGCGCATTTCCGTTTTGCGCAGACGAGCCTTTACCTGTTCGTGCCATTCATCATGCAATGGTCGATCGGCAGCTATGTGACATCGTCAGGCGTGATGCTGTGGGCCTTGCTCGCGCCGATCGGCGTGATGGTTTTTCAGGGGCCCAGGGAATCGGTGCCGTGGTTTTTCGCTTATCTGGTGATGACCGCCGTCTCGGGTTTCTTCGATTACTACCTCGCTTACGGGTCGGAGAAAACGAGCGGCCTGCCAATGCAGACGATTGCCGTGTTCTTCGCGCTCAACTTCGCTGCAATGTCGACCATCGTCTATTTGCTGGTCGTGTACTTCGTCCGCCAGAAAGATCGCGTCAAAGCCGCGCTCGATGTGCAGCACAGCTTGCTGCAGATCGAGCAGGACCGCTCGGAA
>JANYCE010000350.1 GCA_025360445.1 Betaproteobacteria bacterium | reverse complement strand
GCGTGCTGCGGCATATTGGCGAGTTTCCAGCCGTCCTTGATGAAGCACGTGAACCTGCGCCGGTATAATCGGCCGCTCGCTGCATCGCCAGGCCAACTTTTATGAACCTCATCATCCAGGGCCTGGAAATCGCCACGCCCGCGCTCAAAGCACTAGCGAAGCTCGCCGGTGCGTCCGCCATCGAAGCAATTAATCCCAACGCATTCCGGCTGCTCGATTCAGTTGCGAATCCGGCCATTGCGCCGTATTGCGAGCAGGCGCAGCTTGATCAGGCGTTCGTGCCCGCCACCCGCAAACTCGCAGACATGCGGCTGTGCGTAATGGACATGGACTCAACACTGATCACGATCGAGTGCATCGATGAAATTGCCGATATGCAGGGCCTCAAGCCGCAGGTCGCCGCGATCACCGCCGCCGCGATGCGCGGTGAACTCGACTTTCCGCAAAGCCTGCGCCGGCGCGTCGCGCTCCTGCAGGGGCTCGATGCCGGCGCGCTCCAACGCGTTTACGACGAACGCCTGCAATTGTCGCCGGGGGCCGACGTAATGCTCGCGCAATTTCGCCGGCTCGGCATCAAAACGCTGCTGTTGTCGGGCGGCTTTACTTTTTTTACCGGGCGTTTGCAAAATAGGCTGAGCCTCGATTACGCGCGCTCGAATACGCTCGAGATAGCACACGGCAAACTGACCGGTCAGGTGATCGGCGAGATCGTGGACGCCGACGTCAAACGCAGCGCGTTAATGGAAGTGCGCGATGAGCTCGGCCTCGACAATGCGCAAATTATCGCGCTCGGCGACGGTGCAAATGATTTAAAGTTTATGGCGGAGGCTGGCGTCAGTGTTGCCTACCACGCCAAACCGGTCGTGCGCGCGCAGGCAACTCATGCACTTAATCATGTCGGGCTCGACGGCACGCTAAACCTGTTCAACTGAAACAGGCTGCAAGTCAATCGACCGCGCGCCGGCCTTTGTCGCTCAACTCATACGCATGCCAACCTGCGCTGTCACGACACATTCCATAGCGAAACGGCATGTACCCGCGGCCCGGGGTAAAAAATCGCAAGTCTTCGAACCATACGCAGGGCTGCGCGCCGCGGTCGATGCGATAGAGCGCCGGATGCGCGGCGAACCAGCGGTAAAACGCAAACTGCGGATGCGCCCACGCCTCTCGCGCGAGGACCTGATCGTCCGCCGAGCTGCCATAACGCGGTGCTGTCAGCCATACGGCGTGCTCGGGTGGCCGGTAGGCCGCGCCAATGCGCGTGAAGAATCCCGCCGCCTCAGCAAGCGCCGCCGGCGGTTGATTGCGAATGAGGCTGACGAGGCTGTAATGCTGATTGTCGGTGTCCGTGACGAATACATTCCAGTTAAAGGGCAGCGGCGGCTGCGGCACGGCATCCACTTTGTACTGCGCAAATCCGCCGGCACGCGCGTGCGCTTCGCCGAATTCGAGCGCCCGCTCTCGCTGCACGAATTGAAAGCCGACATAGGCAACAAGGATTAGCAAAGCGATGATGGCGGGCCTGCGCGATCCTCGCCAAATTGCGCACGCAATCAGACCGCCAAGAATGATGCCGGTAAACCACAGGTCGATAATGAAGGTAGTCGACCATGCGTAGCGGGCGTCCGACAGCGGGGCGAAGATCATCGTGCCGTACGGCGTAATCAGGTCGGCGAGAATATGCGCGCCGATGCCGAGCGCTGCCATCACCGCGCAACTGCGCCAGCGCGCAGGCTCGCGCCACAGCAGGTAAGCGCATGCGACGCCAAGCAGCGCCGCCCATAACGGCAGCATTAACAGCGAATGCGTGACGCCGCGATGATTGTGCAGATAAGCAAGCGGCGCAACGGGTGAAATCACTATGTCACTGTCGGGAAACGCCGCGGCGACAAAACCGAGCGTGAGCCGCGCGCGCATCGACAGCGCGACAGGCGAGGGATTTTTCGGCGCGGTTGCACGCCCCAGCAGCGCGCCGCTCAGCGCGTGCGTCAGAGTATCCATTAGCGGCGCGACAAAACTATTTCAGCACGAGACCGATTGCTTTACCCAAACGGTCGTACGTTTCAAACTGCTCTTTGACGTAGCGCGCGGTTTCTGCGGGCGACAAGATTTGCGGCACTGAACCGATCTTCTCGGTGAGGCCGACCCATTGCGGGTCCTTGGCGACTTTCTGTAGAAAGTCGCTCCAATAGGCGATCAGCTTTTTGTCCATTGCGGGCGGCCCGTAAAGCGCACTCCAGCCGATGATGCGCTCCAATTGCGGGTAACCGAGTTCTTTGGCAGTTGGCACATTAGGGATTTCTTTGTAGCGCTCAGGCGTCGTTGTCATCAGCGCACGCAATTGCCCCGACTTGATGAACGCGAGCGCGGTGCCGATGTTGGTGCAGTTGAGATTGACCTCGCCCGACAGCAGTGCAACAGTCGCTTCGCCACCGCCTTTGTATGGAACCTGAATGCCGGCCTCTTTGCCGAGCTTCAAAATATCGAACAACATCTGGGGGCCCATCTCGTGAATGGTGCCGACCCCGGCAGTGCTGTATTTCAGCTTACCCGGATTTTTTTTGATGCCCTCGACGAGTTCCCCAAATGTCTTGTAGGGCGAATCGGCGCGCACGACGCATACATACGGGTTAAGTTCGAGCAACCCGAGGAAGGTAAAATCGTTCCATTTGTATGGAAGATCGGGCTTCAAGGCAGGCAACGTTGCCTGCGCCCCGACGCGTGCCAAGAGCAGCGTATAACCGTCGGGACTTGCCTTCTTTACGTATTCGGAGCCGATGGCGCCGCTCGCGCCCACCTTGTTCAGTACGACGCCGTGCTGGCCGGTGTACTTCGGCATGACAGCGGTCAGATTGCGCGCTGCGAGATCGGAGTCGCCGCCGGCCGTAAATGCCGCGACGACGAGTATGGGTTTATTCGGATACTGCGCGTTTACAGCCGGTGCAAGCACCAGCAGTACAATCATGCCCGTGATCAGGCGGGCTACCCACCCCCCTCTGCCAGCAGCGAACATTGACTCCTCCATGTTTTATACTTACCCGCGCCACCAAGGAACGGTAGCGGTAACACGATAGCCTGCCTCACGCACCGCCGGCCAGTCCGACTGCGGACTAAACCGCAATGACTTCGATGTCAGGCTCGATCGATTTCACCAGATTTTCGATGCCGGCCAGTGTACCGGACAACGAACTCGGGCAACTGCCGCAGGCCCCCTGGTAATGGACCGACAACGTATTGCCGGACAGTCCCATCACATATACGTCCCCGCCGTCGCCTTGCAGATACGGGCGTATTTGTTCGTCGAGCAATTCGTTAATGCGGTCGAGACGCTCCTGGTCCGCCGGCGTGAGATCGGCCAACGCTGCCGCTGACGAAACAGTCGCAGCGGCGGTTTGCTCGTCGGCACCCGGCGCCGCACGAATAGGCTCGGCAAGTTTGCGCTGCAATTCATGCCAGTCCGCGCCGCCGTCCTGCGTCACCGTGATCCAGTGGTCGACGTAAAACACATTGGTTACATGCTCGATGTCGAACAACTGGCTCGCCAGCGGATCGTCTTTGGCCTGATCGGCATTGTCGTACGAACGCGTGACTCCCCAGGTTAACGGCTCCTTGAGAATAAACTTCATCGCGTTCGGATTCGGAGTGCCTTCGATTTCAGCAATTTTCGGCATGTTAAAACCTTAAAATACCAGCTACCGGCAGCAATAAAGAAAACCGAATCCCAACAAGATTTAGTGTCCGGAATTGTTTCTCTGTGTCAGCCCAGCGCCCTCTGTAATAAATATTTTTCATCGTTAGGCATCGCCGATCGGAGCATGCATCGGATCGTCACTGGCTTCAGTCGACGTGGTGGCGACAGAATTCAAGGCCGCGTGCAGCGTGTGCCACGGCAGAATTGCGCACTTGACGCGCGTTGGCAGATCACGCACGCCGGCAAATACCGTGAGGCGGCCGAGATGATGCGGCTTTTTTTCAAAGTCCGGCGCGCCCGTCGCCATGTCGCGAAATTCACTGACCAGCGTCTCCGCTTCCGCGCGCGGCCTGCCTTTTACCGCGGCCGTCATCATCGAGGCCGAAGCTTTACAGATTGCGCATGATTCGCCCGTAAATGCGATGCCATCTACATTTTCGCCGGCAAGCTTGAGCGTGAGCGTCAGGTGGTCGCCGCACAACGGATTGTGGCCCTCCGCTTTGTGCGTGGCATCTTCCAGCACGCCATAGTTGCGCGGCTTTTTGTTGTGATCGAGGATCACTTCCTGATACAGCGCCTTGGTGTCCGCCATTATGCGAAAACCTTCTGGACATTGCGGATGCCGGCGATCAACGCATCGACTTCCGCCATGCTGTTGTAAAAAGCAAACGACGCGCGTGACGTCGCCGGCACCTTGAAGCGCCGCATTACGGGCTGCGC
>JANYCE010000325.1 GCA_025360445.1 Betaproteobacteria bacterium | reverse complement strand
CGCGCAGAGCAAAAAGCAATCACCGAAAAGCGCGCACGTGCGGCGGCCGAAGACCGGGCCAAACAGGAAGCGGTTGCGCGCGTGATGCAGGAACACCAGATGCGGCAAAACGCCGAAAAAGAAATACAGGCCAAGGTCGCGGCAGAAATCGCGTTGCGGGCGCAAGCCGAATTCGATTCGGAGGTAAAAGCGCGGGCCGAAGCACAGCAACGGGCCGACGCCGTAGCTGCGCAGCGCTACCTCGAAGACGAGCATGCGGCAGCGCGCGGCCAACGGCTTGCCACCCCCCGCCGGCCCGCTCGCTGGGGCGGGCTCTTAGCGGTCGGCGCGCTGCTCATCGTTATCGCCGCAGTCACCATTTTGCAGGTCATGCCGCTGACGGGCTATATCCCGGCAGTGGAAAGGCTGATCGCCGAGCGCGTGCAGGAGCCCGTTGGCATAGGCGGTTTGCGCTACACGCTATTCCCTTCGCCTCAACTTAAGATCGAGCGAATGTCGATTGGAGCGGGCCATGACGTACGCATTGAGAATGCGATCGTCACTTTGTCGCCGTTCGCCTTGTTCGGTGAGAAAAAAGAATTCGACGAAATTGAAGTGACCGGGCTCTCCCTCGACCAGGACGCGATTGCCAGGCTCGCAGCGTGGGGGCAGCCGGCCGGCACCCCGCGGCTGAAGGTGCGTCGCATCACGATTAACGGCATCAAGCTCGCAGTATCAAAAGTCGAAATGCCGAGCCTGGACGCAGTGGTGACGCTGGGCACTGACGGCGCCTGGCAGAAACTCACGGTGCGTGATTTAAAAGCGAGTCTCGAACTGACACCGCTCAATGAAAATGGTGAGTACCGCGCAGTTTTTGCCGCGCACGCATGGCAGGCGCCAGTCGGCCCCAAAATCGAATTCTCCGAGTTGGCCGCAAATGCCACGCTCAATCGTGAAGGCGCCACCATTACCGGCATACAAGGCCAGGTGTTCGGCGGCACGCTGACCGGCGCGGTGACCATAAACTGGAAAAATACTGTGCTCGCGGACGGCGATCTCACGCTGAAAGGCGCTGATCTCACGAGCGTGCTGGCCGGCTTCACGCGCGACTTTATTGCGAGCGGCGTGCTTGATGCCAAAATGAAATTTTCGACCCAGGGCCAAACAGCGGATGAGCTGTTTGCGGTGCCGCGCGTGACCACGGCGTTCACGCTCCAAAAAGGCACGTTAAACAACATCGATCTTGTACGCGCCATCCAGTCGACGAGCCGCGGCGGGTTGCGCGGCGGCAAAACTCCGTATACCGAAATTTCAGGGGACGCTCAATCCAGCGGCAACCGGATTGCATACCGCAATCTCAAACTTGCCGCAGGGCCGCTCAGCGCAACGGGCGTGCTGGATGTTTCACCCGGCGCGGAGCTGGCAGGACGGCTTAATGTCCAGCTCGGCACGCAGTCCATCACAATCGCGCGTGGCGCGCTTAACGTGAGCGGCGGCATGAAAGATCCGCTGCTCAGCCAATGAGCAATGTCGCACGCTCGGAGAACGACGCCAGGGCGCCAGGGCGTCACGGCAACCCGCATAACCGCTATGAGGAAATACCTTAAATGAGCGTCATCAATCCGTGGTACCAACTCGGCTACATCATCCCTCACCTCTACACCGACATGGATGCCTATCAGTTTTATCGGATTGCGCCCGAAGGCATGATGCTGATTACGACGGGGCTCAATCTCACTGAATACAGTCTGGCCGCCGTCGAACGCGAACTCCCGACGTTGTGGGAGCGGTTTGATTTGCTGGCCAAGAAAAAAGCCGACCGCATTTCGTTGAGCGGCGTGCCCGTGGCATCGGCGCTCGGTCGCAAGAAGATGCTCGCAATACTTGCCGAGGCCGAAGACCGTACCGGCATCCCCTGCGACACCGACCTCGAAGCGCATATTGCTGCTTTGAAGCACTTGGGCGCCAGCAAGATTGCAATGGCCACGCGCTGGCCCGAAGCCGTCAACGAAATGCTCAAACGCTATCTTGCCGATGCCGGCATCGAGGCGATTGCCTGCCGCTCGCGCCCGCGCACGCTTGACGAGAACAAACAAACGCTCGCGTCGGAAGACCATGAGCTTGCACTCGAACTCGGCCGCCAGGTCATGCGCGAAGCGCCCTCTGCGCAGGCGCTGCTGGTGCCAGGCGGCTTGTGGTTTGCGATACACGCGGTGCCAGCGCTCGAAGCTGAGTTCGACCGGCCTGTCCTGCTCAATATCACGTCGACCACGTGGGCGGCACTGCACGCGGCCGGCCCCCGCATGCTGCAGCGTCCGGAGCCGTGCTGGGGCAAACTGATGGCGAGCGTCTGATCACCGACTTGAAAATGGTGGCGGGCGCATGGCCACGCATGCTCGGCGCATTAGCGCTCGTCGCATCGATCATGCCGGGTGCATTCGCGCAAACCTATCCGGTCAAGCC
>JANYCE010000286.1 GCA_025360445.1 Betaproteobacteria bacterium | reverse complement strand
GGAAAATAGCGATAGTCCATCGCGTCTTCCTTCGACCGCATGGAGCGTGTTTCATCCTTATCAGGATCATAAAGACGCGTCTCCTGCCGGACTGTGCCGCCGTCTTCTATAAGTTCGATCTGGCGGCGCACCTCGAAATTTATCGCCTGCTCCATGAAGCGAAACGAATTCAGATTTTTGATTTCGCAGCGCGTGCCAAGTGTAGTTGTGCCGGCAGGTCGCACCGACACGTTCGCGTCGCAACGAAACGAGCCCTCCTGCATATTGCCATCGCAAATGCCGATCCAGCGCACCAGCGTGTGCAGGGTCTTCGCATAAGCAACCGCCTCTTCCGCCGAGTGCATATCGGGCTCAGTCACAATTTCGAGCAACGGCGTGCCCGCGCGGTTCAAGTCGATGCCGCTAAAGCCGGCGAAATTTTCATGCAGCGATTTGCCGGCGTCCTCCTCGAGATGCGCGCGCGTGAGCCGAACTGTTTTCGGTTGTTCGCCGACGACGATGGCCAGCGATCCGCCGACGACTATCGGCATCTCATACTGGCTGATCTGATAACCCTTGGGCAAATCGGGATAAAAGTAATTTTTGCGCGCGAACACCGACCGGCGGCTGATCGTGCCGTTAACCGCGAGTCCAAAGCGGATCGCGCGCTCGACCGCGCCGCGATTCAGCACTGGCAACACCCCGGGCAAGGCGATGTCGACCGCGCTCGCTTGCGAATTCGGCGATGCGCCGAACGCCGTCGATGCGCCGGAAAAAATTTTTGACTGCGTTGATAGTTGCGCGTGGGTTTCAAGCCCGATGACGATTTCCCACTTCATGCAATTCCTTCGGGCATGCGCATATGCCACCCGGTCGCCTGCTGATATTGGTGCGCCACGTTAAGCATTTGCGCTTCGGCGAAATAATTTCCGATAATCTGCAAACCAACCGGAAGATTGTTGTTGCAGAAACCCGCCGGGATCGACATGCCGGGCAGGCCTGCGAGGTTCACCGCAATCGTATAGATATCCGATAAATACATTTGCACCGGATCGCCGGCTTTCTCGCCCAGCTTGAACGCCGTGGTCGGCGTGGTCGGTCCCATGATCACATCGCACTTTTTGAACGCTTCGACGAAATCCTGCGCGATCAGCCGGCGCAGTTTTTGCGCCTGCAAATAATAAGCATCGTAGTAGCCGTGCGAAAGCACATAGCTGCCAATCAAGATGCGGCGTTTGACTTCTGCACCGAAGCCCTGGGCGCGGGTTTTCTTGTACATGTCGGCCAGATCGCCGTACTCGGGCGCGCGGTATCCATAGCGCACGCCATCGAACCGGGACAGGTTGCTTGAGGCTTCGGCCGGCGCGAGCACGTAGTACACCGGCACCGACAGCTTCATGTTCGGCAGTGACACCTCGACCGTCTCGCAGCCAAGCTTCCGGAATTCGGCGACCGCCTCATCGATTGCCCTAGCGACATCGGGCGCCATGCCTGCGGCGAAAAATTCAGCGGGCAATCCGATACGTAACCCGCGCACCGATTTAGAGAGATCGCGCGTGTAGTTTTCCGGCGGCCGTTCCAGACTGGTTGAATCGCGCGCATCGAACCCTGCCATCACGTTCATCATCAACGCGAGGTCTTCGCCGGTTTTCGCCAACGGCCCTGCCTGGTCAAGACTGGAAGCGAACGCAATCATGCCGTAGCGCGAGACGACGCCATAAGTGGGTTTTAAACCGCACACACCCGACAGCGCAGCCGGCTGGCGGATCGAGCCGCCCGTATCGGTGCCGGTCGCGGCCGGCGCCAGACGCGCCGCTACGGCAGCGGCTGAACCGCCCGAACTCCCGCCTGGTACTGTCGCGACATTCCATGGATTTTTAACCGGGCCGTAATACGAGGTCTCGTTCGACGAGCCCATCGCGAACTCGTCCATATTGGTTTTGCCAACGATGACGGCGCCCGCCTGATTAAATAGCTCGATCGCATGGGCGTCATAAGGCGCGACAAAATTCGACAAAATTTTGGAAGCACAGGTTGTAAGCCAGCCTTTGGCGCAGAAAATATCTTTATGCGCGACCGGGATGCCGGTCAACGGCCCGGCTGCACCTTTGGCGCGCAGCGCATCGGCCGCGCGCGCGGCAACGAGGCTGCGCTCTGCATCGACACTTATAAATGCATTGAGCGTTTTGCCAAGGCCATTGACCCGGTTTAAAAAGTATTCGGTTACTTCGACGCTGGACACGCGTTTGGACGCAAGCTCCGCGGCTAATTGTTTAAGCGTTAAGTTCAGCATGAGAGCGTAAGCGACGGCGGACTGCACGGACGGCGGCACGCCATCCCCACATCCTCATTCGATGACTTTAGGCACCAGATAAAGATTCGCCTCGAGTTGCGGTGCGAGGGATTGGAACAATGCGTGCTGGTCAACTTCAGTCACCGCATCGTCGCGCAGGCGCAATATGACATCTTGGGCGTGCGACATCGGCGCGACACCTTGCGTGTCGACCGCCTGCATCTGTTCAATTAGTTGGAAAATCCCGGTCATGCGGGTAAGCACCTCGCCCGCCTCAGCCGGCGCTATTTCAATGCGGGCGAGTTCGGCAATGCGTTTTACGTCGTCGAGCGTCAAGGCCATGGCAGCGTGCGGTTTAGCTTAAAAAATCACTCGTGATGAGGTATTATACAGTGCTAATTTAAAGCGATTTTTTCCTTTCTTCGGAACCAGTTATGTTCGGTTTTTTGAGCGGCTACTTTAATAACGACCTCGCGATCGATCTCGGCACGGCCAACACTCTCATCTACGTGCGCGGCAAAGGTATTGTGCTCGACGAACCGTCGGTCGTCGCGATCCGCCAGCAAGGCGGGCCCAATGGCAAGAAAGTAATCCAGGAGGTCGGACTTGCCGCCAAGGCGATGTTAGGCCGCACGCCGGGCAACATCACGGCGATCCGACCGATGAAAGACGGCGTAATCGCCGACTTCACGGTGACTGAGCAGATGCTGAAGCACTTCATCAAAAAAGTGCACGATTCGCGCCTGTTCTCACCCAGTCCGCGCATCATCATTTGCGTGCCATGCGGCTCAACACAGGTCGAGCGGCGCGCGATCCGCGAATCGGCTATCGGCGCCGGCGCATCGCGCGTATATCTGATCGAAGAACCGATGGCTGCGGCAATCGGCGCCGGCCTGCCGGTGGGCGAGGCGACCGGCTCAATGGTCGTCGATATCGGCGGCGGCACCACTGAAGTCGGCGTGATATCGCTGGGCGGCCTCGTCTATAAAGGCTCGGTGCGCGTCGGCGGCGACAAATTCGACGAAGCGATTATTAATTACATCCGCCGCAATTACGGCATGCTGATTGGCGAAACGACCGCCGAACTGATCAAGAAAGAAATCGGCTCGGCGTTTCCGGGCTCTGAAGTGCGCGAGAAAGAAGTCAAAGGCCGCAATCTGGCTGAAGGAATTCCGCGCAGCTTTACAATTTCCTCGAATGAAATTCTCGAAGCATTGACCGAGCCGCTTAACAGCATCGTGAGCGCAGTCAAATCCGCGCTCGAGCAGACGCCGCCCGAACTCGCCGCGGACATCGCTGAAAAAGGCATGGTGCTGACCGGTGGCGGCGCGCTGCTGCGCGACATCGACCGTCTGCTGATGGAAGAGACCGGCCTGCCCGTTATCGTTGCCGAAGATCCGCTGACCTGTGTGGTGCGCGGCTCCGGCATGGCGCTCGAGAAAATGGAAAAACTGGGCGGCATCTTTACGGATGACTGAACTGCATGAGGGGTGAAATGTGAGGCGTGTGGCAATTTCGGACTGCCGCACTAACTACCGCGCCGCCCCCCGCTACCTGCCCTACCGGTAATGGAACATTTTCCGCCGCCATTTTTCCGCCGCGGCCCGCCCCCACAAGTCCGCCTGTTGCTGTGTTCGCTGTTATCCGTCGCGCTGCTCATCGCGGATGCGCGTTATGGCTACCTCGAGGGCATTCGCATGGTGGTGTCCGTCGTTGTTTACCCGCTACAGCGGCTCGCTGGCGCGCCGCGCGGGCTGCTCGATAGTTTGGGCGAATTTTTTGTGACGCAAAACGCTTTGCGCACTGAAAACGCGAAACTCGCCACGCAGAGCCTCAGTGAGGCCGTGGTCCTGCGCAAGTACGCGGCGCTGGCAGCCGAAAATGCGCATCTGCGCGACTTGCTTGACGCACGTCAGCGATATCCCGAAAGCACGGTGTTTGCCGAGGTCTTGTATGCAGGGCGCGACGTCTTCACGCGCAAAATCGTAATCGACAAAGGCCAACAGCACGGCGTTAAGCCAGGTCAGCCGGTGATCGACCAGATCGGCATCGTCGGCCAGGTCACGCGCATCTATCCATGGCTGTCCGAAGTTACGTTGATCACCGACAAGGAACAGGCGGTGCCGGTGCAAAGCTTGCGCAACGGTCTGCGCGCCGTGATTGGCGGCACCGGCCACGATGGCCAGCTTGAATTAAAGTTTATCCCGTTAAACGCGGATTTTCAGGTCGGCGATCAACTGGTCACTTCCGGCATCGATGGGGTCTACCCACCGGGATTGCCGGTGGCGGAAATTGCGACGGTCGAACGCAACGCCGCCTATCTCTTCGCGCGCATCGTGTGCAAACCACTCGCCGGCGTTACGAGTCATCGTCAGGTGCTCGTTCTGAATTGGGAAAACAAGCTGCCGGAGCGGCCTGTGGATGAACCGAAAGCGGCGCCGCGCCCCAAAAAACCGCGCAGGGGCGCTTGATGCAATCGCGCGATTTTTCTCTGCTGCCGGTCAGCGGCGTATTCATCATCATTACATTTATCGCGGCACTATTAGTCAACCTGATGCCCTGGTCAGGCTGGTGGGTGTACGTGAAACCCGATCTGGTGGCGCTGGTCGTGCTGTATTGGTGCATTCAGCAACCCCGCAAAGTCGGCTTTGCCTCTGCCTGGCTGCTGGGCCTCGTGATGGATGTCGCAGAGGGAAGTCTTTTCGGCCAACACGCGCTCGCGTATTCGGTGCTTGCGTTTGCCGGCATCGTCCTCCACCGCCGCGTGCTGATGTTCACAATGCGTGACCAGGTTCTGCACGTACTCGTGCTGCTTTTAATGAACGACGCCATCGTGCTCGCCGTGCGAATGTTCGCCGGCGCGGCCTTTCCCGGCTTTCGCTATTTCATCGGCAGCGTGACGGCCGCCATTTTGTGGCCTGCGCTCACTTACATTTTTAAACTGCCGCAGCGTCCCGCTCCAGACCCCGACCGTGCCTGAACTGACGATCAATCGCGGCGTCGAGATCAGGAACTCGCGGCTCGAAATTCACCACTTTCGGGTCAGGCTCGCGGTCGCGTCCGCGTTCGTACTGTGCATGTTTGCGCTGTTAGCCGCGCGCTTCGTTTATCTGCAGGTAATCCAGCACGAGTATTACTCGACGCTCGCCGAAGCCAACCGCATCTCGATAGTACCCATTCCACCGAGCCGCGGCATCATCGTCGACCGCAACGGGGTGCTGCTGGCGAATAACTATGCGGCGTACACGCTCGAAATCACCCCGCGTAAGGTCGCGGATGTTGAAGCTCTGGTCGATGAACTCGCGACCGTGGTCGAAATCACGGCCAGAGACCGGCGGCGGTTTCGAAAACTGATCGACGAGAGCAAGAGTTTCGAGAGTCTGCCGATTCGCACCCGTCTGTCGGACGAGGAGATCGCGCGTTTCGCCGCCCACCGTTATCGCTTTCCGGACGTTGAAATGAACGCGCGGTTGTTTCGCCGATATCCGCAGGCTGAATTGTTTTCGCACGTGGTCGGCCATATCGGCCGCATCAACCCGCATGAGCTCGAGCAACTCGAGACTAAAGGCATCGACGCCAACTATCGCGGCACCGATTACATCGGCAAGGTAGGCGTCGAGCAAAGCTATGAGACTCATCTGCATGGCACCACCGGCGTTGAGGAAGTCGAAGTAGACGCGGCCGGCCGCGCGGTGCGCACACTATCGCGTGCGGCGCCGGTGTCGGGCAATAATCTGGTGCTGAACCTTGATGCGAAACTGCAGGAAGTCGTTCATCGCGCGTTCGGTGAGTTCCGCGGCGCGCTCGTCGCGATCGACCCGACCACGGGCGGCGTGGTGGCGTTCGTTTCCAAGCCCGGCTTCGACCCCAACTTGTTTGTCGACGGCATCGATCCGCTTAACTGGAAAGAACTCAACGAATCGATCGATCGGCCCATGGTGAACCGTGCTCTCGCCGGCACCTACCCGCCGGGCTCAACGTTTAAGCCCTTCATGGCGCTCGCGGCGCTGAGTTACGGCAAGCGGCGGCCCGAGCAGGCAATCAGCGACCCGGGCGGCTATCGATTCGGCGGGCACTTTTTTCGCGACGATAAGGTCGGCGGCCACGGCATGGTCGACATGTACAAATCTATCGTCGTGTCGTGCGATACCTATTACTACATGCTTGCCAACGATCTGGGCATCGATAATATTTCAACCTTCGTAAAGCAATTCGGCTTCGGCAGCCGCAGCGGCATCGACATCACAGGTGAATCGGCGGGCATTCTGCCGTCGCAGGAATGGAAGATGAAACGCTTCAAGCAAAAATGGTATGCGGGCGAAACGATCAGCGTCGGCATCGGCCAAGGCTATAACACATACACGCCGCTGCAATTGGCGCAAGCGATCGCGGCAATCGCCAACGACGGCGTGATGTTTCGACCACATATCGTCGACTACGTTGAAGACGTGGTGACGCGCGCGCGCACCGTCATCGAACCGCACCCGCTGCACACCATACCGCTCAAACCCGAGCATCTCAAAGTCGTCAAAGACGCGCTCGTCGGAGTCAACAAGGAAGGTACCGGTGCGCGCGCCTTCGCCGGTGCGCCCTATGTGAGCGCGGGCAAAACCGGCACCGCCCAGGTGATCGCGATCAAGCAGGGCGAAAAATATATAGAAAGCCGCGTTGCCGAACGATTTCGCGACCATGCGTTGTTTATCGCCTATGCGCCGGCCGATAAACCCAAGCTCGCCGTTGCCGTGCTGGTCGAGAACGCGGGCTTTGGCGCGCGGGCGGCCGCCCCAATCGCGCGCAAGGTGTTCGATTATTGGTTGCTCGGCAAACAACCCACGCCGCTCAAGGCCGACGATTTAAAGGCCGGCCGTGATTAGGCGCATCACGCGGCTGTTGACCGCGCATATCGACAGCCAGTTATTGATCGCGGCGCTGTTGTTAATGAGCTTGGGGCTCGTCACGATTTTCAGCGGCTCCAACCAGAGCGTGCCGCGCCTGACAAGCCAACTCGCCAATATCGTGGTGGCGCTCGGCGTTATGTACGTGTTCGCCAACATTGCGCCGCATTACCTGATGCGGATCGCATTGCCACTGTATGTGCTCGGCGTGCTGCTGCTCGTGTGCGTGGCGCTGTTCGGGGACATCGTCAACGGCGCACGGCGGTGGCTGTACGTCGGCGTTACGCGCATCCAGCCGTCCGAACTCATGAAAATTGCAGTGCCGCTAATGCTGGCCTGGTATTTCGACCGCTACGAAGCCACGCTGAAATTAAAAAATTACCTCGTCGCGGCCGCCCTTCTTCTGGTGCCGATCGGGTTGGTCGTGCGTCAACCCGACCTCGGCACGGCGCTGCTGATTTCGGCCGCGGGCGCCTATGTGCTTTTCCTGGCAGGTTTATCGTGGCGCATCATCCTCGGACTGGGCGTCGCGGCGGCCGCGTGCATGCCGTTGCTATGGGGAACGATGCACGACTACCAGCGTCAGCGCATTTTGACTTTGATCGACCCCACCCAGGACCCGCTTGGCAGTGGCTATCACACGATTCAATCAACGATCGCAGTCGGTTCAGGCGGACTCACGGGCAAAGGCTGGTTGCAGGGCACGCAAACCCATCTCGACTTTATCCCCGAGCGCACCACCGATTTTATTTTTGCGGTGTTTTCGGAAGAATTCGGATTGCTTGGCAACCTGCTGCTGCTTGTACTGTTCCTACTGGTGATCGGGCGCGGCATGGTCATCACGGCCAACGCCCCCAATCTGTTCACGCGGCTGTTCGGCGGTGCGATCACACTGACTTTTTTTACTTACGCCTTTGTCAACATGGGCATGGTGAGCGGCATCCTGCCGGTAGTCGGCGTGCCGCTGCCGCTTGTAAGCTATGGCGGCACCTCGCTCGTGACGATATGCCTGGGACTCGGCATTCTCATGAGCATAGCAACGCACAAGCAGCTGATACAAAGTTAGGATTGAGGAGCGTGGAATGAGGATTAAGGCACAAGCAAACCTGCAAGAGCAGGGCGTCGGCCCGGTCGCTATTCGATCCTCAAATTCCGGCGCCTCGCTGCGCGCTCCTCGATCCTGGCTCATCATCGCGCTCGCTCCGGCGGTAATCGCCGGCTGCGGCAGCATCAGCCCGCGCGAGCAGCCTGCGCCGACGGTCGCGCGAGCGCCAGATGCCGCGCCGGTGCCTGGCAAACCATCGACCTCGCGCGGCGGCGCCTATTATCTTAACGATGGACCCGGCGACAATCCGCCGCCGAACCTCGAGCAGGTACCGGACGCCGTACCAAAACGCGAACCGCTCGCGCGCGGCGCAATGCGCCCATACGTCGTGATGGGCCAGAGTTTCACCCCGATGACACAGCTCGTGCCGTATAAAGCGCGCGGCCTTGCCACCTGGTACGGACGGCGCTATCACGGCCTGCAGACTTCTTCCGGCGAAATTTATGACATGTACGGCATGACTGCGGCGCACACCACGCTGCCGATTCCGAGTTTCGCGCGCGTGACCAACGTCGCCACCAACAAATCCATAATTGTCCGCATTAATGATCGCGGGCCTTTTTATCCCGATCGTGTGATCGATCTCTCGTACACGGCTGCCTTCAAGCTCGGTGTGTTGGGCAGCGGTAAAGCGATGGTCGAAGTTGAAACCATCATTCCGGATGCGGGCACACCGACGGCCCCGTCTTTTGCTGCGGCGCCGGCGCTGGCCGCACCAGCGGTCAGTACTGCGACTCCCTTGCAGCCGCCGATCGCGCCGGTTGGCGTGCCGTTGCCGGCACCCGCGATCAGCGCAGAAGCGGCCACGCCGCCATCGCTAACACCCGAAGCCGCAATCCCGGTCGTCACACTTAGCGCCGAGCAAAAAGGCCTGTTCCTGCAATTGGCCGCATTTGGTTCGCAGGGCAATGCAGATAGTTATCTCGCGCGCCTGCGTATGCAAGTCGACTGGCTGGGGCCCGCGCTCCACGTCTATTCAAAAGACAGCCTGTTCCGAGTGCATGCCGGCCCTTACATCAATCAGGCTGATGCGCGCGCCGCCGCCGACCGCATCAGCCAATCGCTCGGCATCAAGGCGATGGTGTTTGCGCGTTAGGGCCGGCACAACGCGAATTGCCGCTATGCAATAAGAGAGCGTTGCTAAAACTAAAACGCATGCGCGCAAAGCATAAACGAGGGTTGGGCTGCGATCAATGGACCAACGTTCGATTGTGCTGCCTCTATACTCTATAGCACGTAGCGTGCGAGGTCCTCGCTTTGCGCGAGCCCTTTCAATCGCATGTCGACAAACGCGGCGTCGATCACAATCGCTTCACCGGCATGCCGGGCGGCGTCATAGGAAAGTTCTTCGAGCAGTTTCTCCATGACGGTATACAAACGGCGTGCGCCGATGTTCTCGGTTTTTTCGTTCACCTGCCAGGCGATCTCGGCCAGGCGCTTGATCGCTGTCGGGTGAAATTCAATTTTCACCCCTTCAGTCGCGAGCAGCGCCTCGTACTGGCGCGTCAAACACGCATCGGTGTTGGTCAGTATCTGCTCGAAGTCGTCGACCGAGAGACTCGCAAGCTCGACGCGAATCGGAAAACGTCCCTGCAGTTCCGGTATGAGATCCGACGGCTTGGAAAGATGAAATGCGCCGCTTGCGATAAACAGGATGTGGTCGGTCTTGATCATGCCGTATTTAGTCGTCACAGTGGTGCCCTCGACGAGCGGCAACAGATCGCGTTGCACGCCCTGCCGTGAAACGTCGATGCCGGACGCTTCGCTGCGCGTGGTGATCTTGTCTATTTCGTCTAGAAACACGATGCCGTTCTGCTCAACATTGGCCACGGCCAGCAGTTTGAGGTCATCGTCGTTCACCAGCTTGGCAGCTTCTTCCTCAGCGAGAAGTTTAATCGCCTCGCGAATTTTTACCTTGCGCGTTTTGCGCCGCGTCGCGCCGATGTTCTGGAACATGCCCTGAATTTGCGACGTGAGATCTTCCATGCCAGGCGGCGCGAAGATTTCCATGTGCGGCTGCTGCGCCGCCACGTCGATCTCGACTTCCTTGTCGTCGAGTTCGCCTTCACGCAACCGCTTGCGGAATTTCTGACGCGTTACGTTATCCGCGTCGCTCAGGGCGGTGGCGCCATCGCGTGCCGGCGGCAGCAATACGTCAAGCAGGCGTTCTTCGGCCTGGTCCGCAGCTTGATGGCGTACCTTGCGCGTCGCCTGATCGCGCGTCTGTTTCACAGCGGTTTCCACAAGATCGCGAATGATCGTATCGACGTCGCGGCCGACATAACCAACTTCGGTGAACTTGGTGGCCTCGACTTTGATGAACGGCGCATCGGCAAGCCGCGCGAGGCGGCGTGCAATTTCGGTTTTGCCGACGCCCGTCGGCCCTATCATCAGAATGTTTTTCGGCGTGATCTCGTAACGCAGCGGTTCGGCCACCTGCTGCCGCCGCCACCGGTTGCGCAGCGCAATCGCGACCGCGCGCTTGGCCGCATCCTGCCCGATGATGTGTTTATCCAGTTCGTGGACGATTTCCTGCGGGGTCATTTGGCTCATGAAAT
>JANYCE010000275.1 GCA_025360445.1 Betaproteobacteria bacterium | reverse complement strand
GGCTTGATATTTTTGATTTGATCTGCGGGGACCGTCAGGTAATCGCGGTCGAGCACCAGCAGGTCAGCGTACTTGCCGGGCGCGAGCGTGCCGAGATTCGCTTCCTGAAAGACGATGAATGCATTGCTGCGCGTGTGCGCGACAAGCGCCTCCTCTCGCGTAATGCTCTGCCGGTTAACCTTACGACCGCCTATCATGCGGCCCGTGACCGCAAATGAAAGCGTATAAAACGGGTTTGACGTGGTCACAGCGGTCGCATCCGAGCCAAGTCCCCAGCGGATGCCGCTATCCTGCACACGGCGAAACGGCGGCATGTCCCACGCGCGCTCGCCGTGCGCGTTGTGCATCAGCGCACCCTGGATCAGCGGCCGGCTGTGAATCTGCGCGGTCATACCCAGATTTTTCATGCGCTCGAGCTGCGCGTCCGTGACCTGATCAAGGTGGGAAAACGACCAGCGCAGCGCGCGGATCGGTTGTGCGCGGTTAATCGCTTCGTATTCGTTCAGGAACAATTCGATGACGTCGCTCATTTCGACGTGCTGATTCAAGTAAAGTCCGTGCTCGGCAATCGCCTGCGCAATACGCCGCATTTGCGCAATGTCTTCAGGCTTTTTGTTGCTTTCTTTGTTTAGCAGTTGCGTGGTGACCGGGCCGTATACCGACTCGCCCCAGCCGATGTTGTTAAAGAAGTCGTTTCCCTGAAACGGTTTTTGCTGTGCAATTTCGGGCAACACGGCGTCGACTTGCTGCGGCGTCGCCGGCTGGCGTATGGTTGTCCAGAACACGCGCGCATTGAGCTCGCCGCGGTCGGCGAGATTGCGGTAGGGCTGATAATGCTTTTCACCCATGCCGCGGCCGCCGGCGTCAAGCCATGCGGTTACGCCCATCGAATTTAAGTCGGTCACGAGCTTTCTCGTATTGGCGAGCCATGCCGCTTCGTCGGATAGCGGAATTTTTGCGGCGACGAATGCCACGCCGCCGGCGCCCGATATCACGCCGGTCAATTTACCGGCCACGTCTTTTTCGATTTTGCCGCCGCGCGGGTCGGGCGTGTTCACGTCGATCCCGGCCGCCGTTAACGCCGCGCTATTTAAATAGCTGTGCCGGTAAACGGCCTGAATCACTATTGGATTATGCGGGGCGATGCGGTCAAGTTCGGCAAGCGAAAACCCGCGCGCATCGTCCGTGAACTGCTCTTCCGACCAGCCGCCGAGGGTTGCGATCCACGCGCCGGGCTGCGCGGTGCGCACGCGCGCTGTCAGTTGGGCCAGCGCTGCTTTGCGCGTGGTAACGCCATCGAAGCGCAGCTCGTCGTGCTCCGCCGCGCGCACCCAATGCGCGTGGTTGTCGATGAGGCCGGGGATTACCGTTCTACCCCTGAGATCTATTTTGCGCGTTGCATTGCCGGCAAGCCGGGCAATGTCGGATGACCTGCCGACCGCGACGATGCGCCCGTCTTTGATCGCGAGCGCCTCTGCAATCGTGAATCGGTCGTCGACAGTGACGATTTTTCCATGGACAAGAACTGTGTCGACCGTTTGCGCAGCCTGCGCCGCCGGCGTTATTAGTAAAGCTTCACCGCAAAGGACGCCAAGAAAAACCCGAAGGAAAGCAAGCCCAAGTCGCGAGCGCGAGCGCGAAGCCGGACATGCTACACAGGACGGAACATAAACAATCTCTACTTGCACTTGCCCCTCCTTCGCGTCGCTTGCAATTTAGCTTTATATGTTCGGCTTTATTGATGTTTCACTAATTCGCGACAGCGGGTTAGTGCCATTCTCACCCTCTCCTTCGGGAGAGGGCTGGAGTGAGGGATTGAGCGTTCCGATTGTCATCCATTATGAAACGCTCAATAATCCATCTTCTGGCGGATTTCACGCACGATGCGCGCGACCGAAGGGATCGTGTTGTCTTCCAGCAAATCGGCCGATGGCAATGGCACATGCGGCGTCGTAATGCGCACGATCGGCGCATCCAGATTCCAAAAACACTCTTCGGCAACGATGGAAACGATCTCTGCGCCCCACCCGCACAGACGCGGGTTTTCTTCCACCGTGAAAAGGCGTCCGGTCTTGCCAACTTCACCAAGAATCGTTTGCGTGTCGAGCGGCACGAGCGAACGCAGATCGATGACGGTGCAAGCGATGCCATGTTCTTTTTCGAGGATCACCGCCGCGTCGAGTGCCTTATGCACCATCGATGCAAGCGCGACGATCGTGCAGTCCTTGCCCTGACGCAGTACTTTGGCTTTGCCGAGTTCGTCAACATATTCGCCGTCCGGCACTTCGCCTTTCATTGAATACAGTGATTTTTGCTCGAAAAACAGAACCGGATCCGGGTCGCGCACGGCGGCCGCCAGCAGGCCTTTGACATCGGCGGGAAATGCCGGGGCGACCACCTTAATGCCGGGAATCATCATCGCCCAGTTTTCCACCGCCTGCGAATGCTGCGCGCCAAAACGCGAGCCCGCGCCATTGGCGGTGCGAATCACGAGCGGCAGCGAAATCTGGCCGTTGGTCATGTAACGCGATTTGGCGATTTCATTCGCGACGATGTCCCAGCACACCGCGAGAAAATCCGAAAACATGATTTCTGCGATCGGGCGCAAACCGGTCATCGCCGCGCCCATCGCAGCACCGAGTATCGCCTGCTCCGAAATCGGGCAGTCGCGCACGCGCTTGGGACCGAACTTGTCGAGCAGACCAACGGTCGCCTTGAAAACGCCCCCCGCGGCCGCGACGTCCTCGCCAAGAAACACGACGCGCTCATCGCGCTCCATCTCCTGCGCGATGCCCGCCGCGACGGCGTCGCGATAAGTCAGTTCCGCCATGCTGCCCCCCCGTCGGCCCATACATTTTTTTCGATGTCGTCAATCGAAGGCAGCGGCGATGCTTTCGCCGTTGCGGTTGCCGCATCCACTTTGCCCATGGCGATACTTTCCATGTCTTTTAAAGTCGGTTCGTTAAAACCTTCTTTCAGCAGACGGTCGCGGTACATGACGAGCGGATCGCGCAAGAGCCACTGCTCGAGTTCACCTTCAGGCCGGTACTTGCCTGGATCGGCTCGCGAATGGCCGCTATGCCGATAGGTCATCGCTTCGATCAGCGAAGGTCCACCGCCGGCGCGCGCTTTGGCGAGCGCATCACTCGCGATCTTGAAAACGGCATCAGCGTCGTTGCCATCGACGATGATAGATGGCAGACCATAAGCTGAAGCGCGATCGGCTGCCGGGTGCTCAACCGCCGTCACCTCTGAGATGGGCGTGTATTCCATGTACAGGTTGTTTTCGCACACGTAGACCACGGGTAGTTTCCACACTGCGGCGAAGTTCAGCGCCTCGTGAAAAGCGCCAATGTTGGTGGTGCCATCGCCGAAGAAACACACCGCCACCTGCTCGGTGCCGCGATATTGCGCCGACCATGCAGCGCCGGCGGCGACCGGCAGATGCGCGCCGATAATTGCATACGACCCCATCGCGCCTTTGGCGACATCCGTCAGGTGCATCGAGCCGCCTTTGCCGCCGAGCAGCCCGCATTGGCGTCCCATCAATTCGCCGAGCACGCCTTCCATCGACGCGCCGCGCGCGAGCGTATGAGCGTGCCCGCGGTAAGTGCAAAACGTCCAGTCATCGGGGCGCATCGCCACGCCGAAGGCCGCCGCAATCGCCTCCTGGCCAAGCGACAAATGACTCGTGCCCTTGATCAGGTTCTGCAGAAAGAGATCGTAGGCGCGCTTCTCGCAATAGCGCAGCTCAAGCTGCAGGCGATAGAGTTCGCTCTTGGTCTCGCGGCCGATCTCGATCGCGGGTGGCGCTGGGCTTTTCTTGTTTGTTGCTGACTTCACAATAATGCTCCTGGCTTGGATTCCCCTCCCCCTTTGCAAAGGGGGAGGAGTTTGTCGGTCCTAGTATTTATTCGCGATCGGCAGTTCCTGCGCGGGGAACAGCGTAATGATTTTGGCGCCGTTCGGTGTCAACACGACTTCTTCCTCAATGCGTGCGGCCGATACGCCGTCCGTCGCGGGACAGAACGTTTCAACGGCGAACACCATGCCGACTTTTAATTCGTACGGATCCTTTAGCGAATTTAAGCGCGACACCAGCGGCCGCTCGTGCAGGCCGAGGCCTAAACCGTGACAAAAGTTAAGCCCGAATGCCGACATCTCGGTCTCAAAACCAATCTCGGTCGACTTCGGAAACATCTTCGCGACCCGGTCGGTACTGACGCCCGGTTTTAACATGCTGATGGCGCCGTCCATCCACTGGCGCGCTTTTTTGTATGCATCGTGCTGCGGCTTAGTCGCGCTGCCGACCGAGAACGTGCGGTAGTAGCAGGTTTTATAGCCCATGTACGATTGAATGATGTCGAAGTACGCCTGATCACCGGGGCGGATCATGCGGTCGGTAAAATTGTGCGGGTGCGGGCTGCAGCGCTCGCCCGCGATCGCATTGATCGCTTCGACGCAATCAGAACCCATTTCGTACAGGCGCTTGGTTGCGAGCGCGACGATTTCGTTTTCGCGCACACCGGGCTTTAATGCTTCGAAGATGTCCTGATAAACGCCGTCGCCCATGGCTGCCGCCATATTGAGCAGCGTGATTTCGTCATGACTTTTAATTTCGCGCGCTTCGAGCATTACCTGCTGGCCGTCCTGCACATTGATGCCAAGCTTCTGCAGCGCGAACAAGAAAGGCGGTTCGACGACGTCGATGCCGAGCGGCATATCGGCAACACCTTCCTGCACCAGAATGTCATATATTTCTTTTGCCGCTTCTTCGAAGAGGCCGACGCGCGGACTGATTGCGCCGCGCAAGCCGACGTTGCCAGCCAGGCAATGATTGGTCGGCAACCACGGTGCATACAATTTGTGATGGCGCGCAGCGGAGCCAAAATCCCATACCCACGGTTCGCCGTTGCCGGTCAGGAGCGTCCACCGAGTTAGTTTGTCGCGCGCCCATTCGCCAATCACAGTGCTCGAGATGTAACGCATGTTGTATTGGTCGAACACGAGCAGTGCGCCAAGTTTAGATTTCGACAGCGCATTGCGCGTGCGCGCGAGGCGGTACTCGTGCAGCCGGCGAAAATCGACACGCTCTTCGAAGTCAACCTGCATGCGGCCCGGCGCTTGGAGCGGTCGGTCCCAGCGATGCTGCGGATTGGCCGGATCGTATAAGCCATCCGGCGCGCTGCTCACGCCTTTTTTGGGATCAATGCTCGATGCTTTGACGAGCGTACGTTCAGTTTTTTTGGGTTTGCTTGCCATTTAAATGCTCCGGAAATGCCATTCGGCCACAGTGATTTTAAATTAAGCGTTACCGCGGCCGGGTGTTCGAAAAAGAAGCGTGATTATAACGGGCCTGCCGGATGTAAGCCGGCGCGCGGGTCACTCCGCCCTGATGCCGGCCTCCTTGATGACCTTGCCCCATTTCGCGACTTCGCTTTTTACAAACGCGCTGAACTCCGCGGGCGTCGTCGCGATCGTCTCAGCGCCTTGTGCCAGCAAGACGGCCTTGGCTTCCGGCGTCCGCAAGCTCGCGACAGCATCGCGATTAATTTTCGCGATGATGGCCGGTGGCGTTTTAGCAGGTGCGAACAAGCCGAACCACACGCTCGACTCAATGCCGGGATAGCCCGCCTCGGCCACGCTCGGGATCTCGGGCGCTGCCGCAAATCGTTTGTTGTTGAGTACGGCAAGGCCCTTGATGCGGCCGGCCTTCGACTGCGCGCTGATCGTGGTCGTCGACAGAAACGCGGCCTGGGTTTCGCCCCCTACCAACGCGGTCAACGCGAAGCCCGCGCCTTTATACGGAATGTGAACGAGTTTCGCACCGGTCATCTGATTGAAAAGCTCGCCCGACAATTGGCTGCTCGTGCCGCCGCCGGCCGATCCGTAATTGACGCCGCCCGGCTTGGCCTTGGCATACGCAATGAACTCTTTCAGGTTGTTCGCCGGCACGGACGCGTGTATCGCGAGTGCGATACCGGAATTCGACACCAGTGCAATCGGCGCATAGTCACGCGCCGGATCGTAGCCCAGATTTTTGTACAGGAACTGAGGGCTCGCGTGCGTGCCGATATGGCCCTGCATCAGCGTATAGCCGTCAGGAGCGGACTTGGCCGCGATTTCAGCGCCAATCAGTCCGCCAGCACCGGGCCGGTTGTCGACAACGATTTGCTGCTGCCATAGTTCGCTCAACTTTTGTGCGATGAACCGCGCGCTGATATCGGACGTGCTGCCTGGCGAGCCGGTGATCAGCCGCACTGGCCGGTTTGGATAAGCAGACGCGGGGTCGGCGGCCGGTGCCGCATACAACGCAGCAGGCAATGCGAGCATGCCGGCGAGAACGCATAGAAAATTTTTCATTAGGAACCCA
>JANYCE010000268.1 GCA_025360445.1 Betaproteobacteria bacterium | reverse complement strand
AAATTCGGGTTCCGGACCGAAGTAGGCAGTGTCGCCGAGACCGGTCGACTTGAGATAGGCTTCACCACGCTTGGCGATCGAGCGCGGATCGCGGTCGTAGCCTTTGCCGTCCGACGGTTCGATCACGTCGCACGAAATATTAAGCACGGGCTCGTCCGTGAACGGATCCATACGCGCCGAATCGGGATCGGGCATCAACAGCATGTCGGATGCTTCAATACCTTTCCAGCCGGCGATCGATGACCCGTCAAACGCGTGACCGTCGGTGAACTTCGCTTCGTCGAATGCTTTGGCGGGCACCGAGACGTGCTGCTCTTTCCCGCGCGTGTCCGTAAATCTGAAATCGACAAATTTGACTTCGTTTTCCTTGACCATCTTCATTACGTCAGCGACCGCCATTGCGTTCTCCCAAACTAAGCTTGTTTATCAAAATCGGTAAATACCGGAGTCACGATTCAGCACGAAATATGCCAAGGCGGGACCCGTCTAATCCGAGGGGAAAACATTGTGCCACAAGTCAAAATCCTGGGCATCACGCGCACGATCGCACTGATTCAGTGCGGTTTCGAAAAAATCGCACCGAATGGGTGCCACCTCAAACCGCCCAGCCATACGGTAATATTTCGGTTTTCTCCAACAGGAAATTCACTCATGTCTGAACTTAATGACGTTTTGAAAGCCGGCCGGGCGCGTGCACGAGAGCGTGACCTGCCATATGAAGGCGCGTTGTTGCCGACCGAAGCGCACGCCGTTTTACAGCAACAGCCGGCCGCCAGGCTTATCGATGTCCGCAGCCGCGCCGAACTCGATTTCGTAGGCCGCGTGCCGGGCAGCGTCGAAATTGAATGGAAAAGCTATCCCGGCATGCTGCCGAATCCAAACTTTATCGAACAGCTAAAACAACAAGTGCCGGCTGATGCAGTGGTGATGTTTTTATGCCGCAGCGGCGGGCGCTCGCATGAAACCGCGGTCGCCGCCATGCAGGCCGGCTATCGCGAGGCGTACAACATACTCGAGGGATTCGAAGGTGACCGCGACGCAGGCGGCCGTCGCAACACCGTCGGCGGTTGGCGCGCGCGTGGTCTGCCTTGGTCGCAGAGTTGATTGGTAGACCTGTGATGGGGTGATTCGGTGATCAGGCCTGCCAGCTAACGACGCCGAAGTAACCGGTTGCGAGCACCACTAGCCCGAACACGATGCGATACCACGCGAACACCGTGAAATCGTGCGTCGCGATGTAGCGCAATAACCAGCGCACGCATACAAACGCGCAGATAAATGAGACCAGCATGCCGACCGCGAACATGCCGATGTCCGAAGCATCTAACAACGCGCGATTCTTGAATAAATCGTAGGCGCCCGCGGCAATCAGCGTCGGCACCGCCAGGAAAAAAGAGAATTCCGTGGCGGCCCGGCGCGAGAGGCCGAAGAGCATTCCGCCGATGATCGTGGCGCCTGAACGCGAGGTGCCGGGAATCAACGCAAAAGCCTGCGCGCAACCCACCTTCAGCGCATCAGTCCAAGACATATCGTCGACCGATTGCACGGTGATTGAGTGTTGGCGCCGCTCGGCCCACAGAATAATGAAACCGCCAACTATAAATGCGATAGCGACAGAGACCGGATTGAACAATGCGGCTTTAATATATTTGCCGAACAACAAGCCGAGGATCGCGGCCGGCATAAATGCGATGGCGAGATTAAGGACGAACTTTTGCGCTGTGCGGTCATGGGTAATCCCCGTCAGCAGGCCGGCGAACCTGACCCGATATTCCCATACGATCGCGAGCATCGCCCCGGTCTGGATGACGATCTCGAAAATCTTGCCCTTCTCGTCGTTGAAATCCAGCAACTGGCCAGCCACGATCAAATGTCCGGTACTCGAGATCGGCAGAAACTCGGTGAAGCCCTCCACCGCACCGAGTATCACGACCTTGATCCACAACATAAAATCCATCGCCTCATTGTAGCGTCAATTTATCGAATTTTTTTAAGGATGCCTGAAGCTCCCCGCTGGTAGCATGGGCGCGCGCATAAAAATCTGCGCACACCTTACTGACCTTTAGACTCATGGCTACGTTATCCGCCAGTCAAACGCTTGCCGGCATCGGTCTGCGCGCCGCTCACTATCGCGAGTTTCTGGAAGGTCGCCCGCGTATCGGTTGGCTCGAAGTGCACAGTGAAAATTATTTCGGCGCGGGCGGCTACGATTTGCACGTGCTGGAGCACGTCCGGCGCGATTACCCGCTAAGCCTGCACGGGGTCGGGCTGTCATTGGGTTCGGCCGATGGGCTTCGCGAGTCGCATCTGGCCAAGTTGAAACGCCTGGTTGAACGTTTCGATCCGTTGCTCGTTTCCGAGCACTTGTGCTGGGGTGCGTTCGGCGCACAGCACTTTAACGATCTCCTGCCGCTGCCGTACACCGACGAAGCGCTCGCACTGATGGTCGAACGTGTCGATCAAGTGCAGACCGCATTGAGGCGCTGCCTGTTGGTTGAAAACGTGTCGAGTTATCTGCAATACCGCGATTCGACGCTGCCCGAATTTGAATTTCTGGCCGAGCTTGCGCGCCGCACCGGCTGTGCGATCCTGCTCGACGTCAACAATCTGTACGTGAATTCGGTCAATCACGACTTCGATCCGCAAGCCGCGCTGGCCGCGTTACCGGCGCATTGCGTGCAGGAAATTCATCTGGCCGGGCATAGCCGCACTGAGCTCTGTCTGATTGACGATCATGGTTCGCGCGTAACCGATGCGGTGTGGTCGCTGTATCAAGCCGCGCTCGCGCACGTGGGCCCCGTCCGCACACTGATTGAGTGGGACACGAATATTCCGGCGCTCGACGTGTTACTCGCTGAAGCAGCTAAAGTTGAAACTTCGATATCGGCGGCGCATGGCTGAGCTGGCGGTTTTGCAAAAACTTGTCGGCGCCGCGTTGACTGATCGCTCGCGCGAAGCCACCGCATTGCCGCTGATTGCGGGCAGCGAAGCGGCAGCGCGCAAGCGCCTCGCGATTTATCGCGCCAACGTTGCCGCCAACGCCGCCGGCGCGCTGGCCGCTATCTACCCGATCGTCCACAAACTGGTCGGCGCTGAATTTTTTGGCGGGCTCGCGCATGCATACCGCGCGGCGCATCCGTCGATGAGCGGCGATCTCAACGCATCCGGCGGGCAGCTTGCCGATTTCTTGCGGGCCTTTGAGCCCGCGCAGCCGCTGCCTTACCTGCCCGATGTTGCGCATCTCGAATGGCTCGCCCATGCGGCGCATTACGCTGCCGATCACGCATTGCTGGATGTTGCCGATTTAGCGCGCGTGGCTCAACTCGATTTGGCGCGGCTTAGCATCAAGCTGCACCCGGCGGTCGCCGTCGTGTCATCGGCTTACCCGCTGTTTCAAATCTGGAAGGTCCATCAGGACGACTATCGCGGTGAGATTGCCGTCGACCTCGGCAGCGGCGGCGAGCACGTTATTGTCCATCGGCCGAAGTTTCACGTCGCAGTTGCGAAGCTCACCCCGGCCGAGGCGGTGTTTTTGCAGACTGTGATGGTCAGCAGTTCGCTGACTCGTGCGCTGGAAACAGCACTCAAAAAAGACCCGGGTTTCGATTTAGCAATCAGTCTTCAAAACTGGGCGAACGCTAATGTTGTGGTCAGGCTGGCGGTCGCAAACTAGTGTGCTTCGCACACACGAGACATTCCCTCCCCTTGCCCAACGGAAATCCCCTTGGGGGACAAGGGGCGGGTCAGGGTGGGCAACGTTTTCGCGCAGCGCGCTTGTCTCATCCTCCCCTTCAAGGCATAGGCATCTACACATCTTTCTTCAAATTGAGCCGTAGGGCGTAATAACCAACGGGCATTGCGCCGATGAATTTCAATCGCGGCACACTACCGCGACAAATCATCGAAAAGCACCCCTG
>JANYCE010000265.1 GCA_025360445.1 Betaproteobacteria bacterium | reverse complement strand
TGGCGGTATTGGCAGGGTAAACGGGCACCCAGCGGTGCGCTCACGATCCGATCAGACCGTTTAGCGCTCAATTCATCGTTCCGCTCGATTACCATGATCAACATCGCTCAATTCATCAACTCAAGTCCGACAGGCTGCTAGACACATCTCTACATACAAACATGTCGCAGCTCGCAGTATTCGGCGCGTACCGTGAGGTTAATTAAGATTTAGCTCTTGGCTGGCTTTATACGCACCGTTCGGCCGCGGCGAATTGCGTTGAGACTTCAATTGTGAGGCTGCCCGACGTTTACATCGCTAGTTTCCCGCGCATATCACTCCGCAGTTTGAGATGAGCCAGAGCGCTTTGGAACCGCACTGAGTTGTGGCGGCATCGGGCGTCGCGCGTATCGGTTTTGCTACTTCTTTTATGCACTCCTGCATTGCGAGCACCCCGCGATGCTCGATTTGAGCGCGAGCAATTTTCGATAGAAGATGTGACTGCGCACACGTCGATGCTGGCGCGCTACATCCGCCTGCGTTATCTTTCGTGCCGTATGCTTAGATCGAGTGTCGGGTCATATACTTAGTGAGTGCGGCATCTGAATGCCGCCGGAAAAACTTCCACGATGAAATTTAAAACTTTGCAGGACGCGCTGACTGAGCGCCGTTCCAGCAGTCGCACCATACATTACGTAGAAAGCGAAAGCAGCGAACGCTTTTTGCCTTTAAGCGATTTATACCCGCGCGCCTTAGGTCTCTTAAAACATTTTCAAGCGTGCGGAGCGAAGCCGGGCGATGAAATGGTTGTCTTGCTCGACGGTAATGCGCAATTTATAGATTCGTTTTGGGCCTGCGTACTCGGCAATCTGATCGCGGTGCCGCTGGCTGCGGGAATGACCGACGAGCACAAGCTCAAGTTTTTCCGAGTGCTCGACAAGCTTAAGCGACCGCATCTGTGCATCGACGAAAAACTTTACGCGCGTTTTACCGCCTTCGCCGCAACTACATCAATGGAGCCCGTACTGGCGAGCTTGAAAGCTAGAACAGTCTTTATCGATCGCATCGACGACATTTCGCAGCCGGGTCGCCCGTATGCGGCCACCCCTGATGACATTGCATTTGTCCAGTACTCATCGGGTTCAACGAGCGAGCCCAAAGGTGTGGCGCTGAGCCATCGCAATATTTTGACCAACATTGCGGCAATAGCTCAGGGCGCCCGACTTACAGAATCGGATGTCACCTTAAGCTGGATGCCTTTGACTCACGACATGGGTTTGATCGGCTTCCACTTGACGCCTTTCGTCACCAACATCACCCACCATCTGATTCCAACGGAGGTGTTCGTGCGGCGTCCGCAATCATGGCTCGCGCTTGCCAGCCACAAAAAAGCGACCGTCTTATGCTCACCAAACTTCGGCTACCGGCATTTCCTAAAGACGTTTAAGCCGGAAAAGTCCGCTGATCTGGATTTGCGTTCTGTGCGCATCTTGTTTAATGGAGCCGAACCAATTTCGGTTTCGCTTTGCGAGGAATTTCTCACCGCGTTAGCGCCTGCTGGATTACCGCGGTCGGCAATGTTCCCCGTGTATGGTCTTGCTGAAGCGAGCCTGGCTGTGACGTTTCCCAAGCCGGGCGCTGGTTACACGACCCTTACGGTTCGACGAGATTCACTCACCATAGGCAAAGCGGTTGAGTCTGCAGCCTCAAGCGATCCGCGCGCCAACACTTTCGTTCTGGTCGGGCATCCCGTCGAAAATTGCGAAATGCGTATTGCCGACAATGCAAACGCAGCCCTGCCACACAACACTGTCGGGCACGTGCTGATTCGCGGCGATAACGTCACTCGCGGCTACTACCGCGATCCCGCCTCGACTCATGCGGTGCTTACCGCCGACGGCTGGCTCGACACCGGCGATTTGGGTTTTATTTCTCCCGACGGCTTGGCTATCACCGGTCGCGGCAAAGACATTCTGTTTGTCAGCGGACAAAATTATTATCCGCAGGATCTCGAAGGCGTAATTGAAAAAAAAGCCGGATTCGAACTAGGCAGAGTCGCCGTGTGCGGTGTCCGGCCTGTCGATTCTGCAATGGATGAGGTGCTGGCCTTCGTGCTTTATCGGGGTGAGCTGCCGGATTTTTTAAACACCGTGAAAGCCGTGCGCAAAGCGGTGAACGAAAACATCGGCATTGTCATAAGCCACGTTATTCCGCTGGCCAAGATACCAAAAACTACAAGCGGTAAGATCCAGCGCTTTATGCTTGCGGACGGGTATCAAAAAGGCGAATACGACGATGTCATCGCCAGACTGCAAGAGCTGGCCGCGAACTCGGTGGACGCCGTGCGTGACTTCCGCAGCGAAGTCGAGCGAAATCTCAAGCAAATCTGCGACGCCTTTCTGGCTGACCAGCCGGTCGACGTGCATGACAACATCTTTGAATTGGGGACAAGCTCGTTGGCCTTGGCGCAAATCCACCAAAGAATAGAAGCCATTTACCCGGGTCAGTTGGAAGTCACCGATTTCTTCGACTACCCGACCATCGCTGAACTCGCAAAGTATCTGGAAAGCCGCCTTAACGCGAAGACTGTCTAGAACGCATGTCGATTCGCTTCGCGCGAATGGACTCACGCATACAATGGTTTTTTATATTTCCATTTGCGGTACATCCATAACCAATCTGCCGGATGAGCAGTAATGTGGGTTTCTGCGGCGCGCACGTAACGCTCGATGATGTCTGCATCATTACCGCTATACGGCGGTTCAGCGAGCAACTGAAACGTCGCCTCATAAAAGCCGCGCCGCGTGCGTGCGATGCCTACAAAGAACACTGGCGCGCGAATGATTCGCGCAATTTTGTCGGCGCCAACATAAAACGCAGTGTCCTGGTTTAGAAATCGTGTCCAATGCTTATCCTCCTCGCGCGGCGGCGTTTGATCCGCGACCAGCGCAAACATTCTTCCGTTACCGCGCCGTCTGAGCACTTCGAATAGAAAATTTTTGGCCAAAATCGGTTTGCCGCCGAAACGGGAGCGCGTTTCGAACATAAAGCGGTCGATCGCAGCGACGCGCAATGGCTTGTAGACCGCATCGACGCTGACCTTAAGCTCAAGACAGCTCACGAGGAGCAGCCATTCCCAATTGCAATGGTGCGAAGCGAGCATCAATATCGGCTGATGCGAAGCGATATACGGCGTGAGAAGGTCAGGATTGCGAATTTGCATCCGCTGCCGTATTTCGTGCGCGGGCATGGCGGCGCCTTTTATTACTTCTGCCATCATGTCAAATGCATTGCGGTAAGACCGCCCCGCGATCCGGGCGATTTCCGTTTCCGGCTTATCGGGAAAGGAGCGTCGCAAATTGGCGATGGCCAGCGATCGGCGGAAACGCCCGACGCGGTATACCAGCAGGTAAAGGATATCCGTAAGCACATACAATATGCTCAATGGCAAGCGCGACAAAATCTTTAGCAATAGCATGCCGGCCTATACAAGTCGCCGCGGCGCCGTGACGCCTGGAGTTGGATCGTGGAAAAGTGCGCTAGCGTAAGGGAGTGTTTGTTATCCGGCAAGTCTTACGACGAACCTCGTAACACGCTGTTGCATCTCGCAAACCGCATGCATGACTTCCATCCCAAAGTTCAAGTCTGGCTCATACCGCTGGGAATTGAGGCATCGCACGGGGAACAATGTTTGCAGCTCTTGTCGCGCGACGAGCAAGTGAATGCCTCGCGCTTGAAATTTTCCCGCCACCGCAACCGCTACATTGCCGCGCGCGCCATGTTACGCGTGCTTCTTGGTGCCGATGTTGGCGTGTCGCCAGAAACTATCGCCTTCGCGTACGGTCCGCATGGAAAACCGATTCTGGCGAGTCATCCCGCAGTTAATTTTAACCTCGCGCATACGCGTGAGCTAGCCATTCTCGCCATTTCGCGCACGCATCAAGTTGGAGTCGATATCGAATGTATTAACCGCACCCTCGATTATGATCCACTTGCCCGTCGCTATTTCACCGCACACGAGTACGCGAATCTTCAACTCATGCCTGCCGTTGACCGCCAACGCGCTTTTCTCACTGTCTGGACACGCAAAGAGGCGATAGCTAAGGCATTGGGGTTAGGTCTGCATCTGCCATTCAAGTTGATTAAAACCACGCTCACTACCGATAAATCGCCACGCTTGCTAAAAGTCCGCGGCAGCGACGCTCGAGATTGGAGTTTGCATACCGTGGAGACCGGCCATAACTGTATTGCGACAGTCGCGCTGCACCGGACGCGCGCTCCTTAGCCGCCCGCTACCAACTTTAACCTGCGGTATCGACGACGCGCGTAATCGCCTTGGAATTACCAAAGCAAGGGACATAAACCGAGTGAGTGCCGGGCCCACCGGCAACCATTAGACAGATGTCTTGCGGCTGGTGCGCGATCGTCAATAGGGTGTCGGGTTTTATTTCGCCGAATTCTTCGGTCCGCGAACTTTTTACCCGCAGAAGATCTTTGGCTGCCATGCGGCTCGCGGGCATCTTCGTCAGCTCCCACAACTGCGCCTTAACGTCCGCTTTGCTGAGTCCTGCTCGCCGCAATATCTCCGCATGTTCCGGTGCGATCATGATCCATGGT
>JANYCE010000245.1 GCA_025360445.1 Betaproteobacteria bacterium | reverse complement strand
CCGCGCTCGATCGTTGCAATTACCTCTTCCTCAGTCGCTCCACGCTCTTGCAATCGATTCTTGGAGTGTGGATGCAGTCTGACTTTCATGAGCGTATCTTACCTCCGGAGGTCCCTGCGCATAAACACGGCGCTACTCGTGGTAGTCGTAGGCGCTATAGCCGTGGCGCTTGACGAGTTCATCGCGTTCAGCGGCTTTCAGGTCTTCACGTACCATTTCGGCGACCAGCGACTTGAAGGAAGTGCGTGGTTTCCAGCCGAGTTTGCGCCGCGCTTTGCGGGCATCACCTAACAGCGAATCGACTTCGGTCGGCCGGAAATACCGCGGGTCGACACGCACGATGGTCTGGCCGCGCGCGGGCAGGCCGCCTTTTGCGCGCGGGCCCGTTTCCACGATCGCAGTTTCTTTAACACCCTTGCCGCGCCACCGAAGTTTGATCCCGAGCTCGCTCGCCGCGGCATTGACGAAATCACGCACGCTGTATTGCACGCCGCTGGCGATGACGAAATCTTCGGGTTTGTCCTGCTGCAGCATCAGCCACTGTGCTTCGACATAATCACGCGCGTGTCCCCAATCGCGCTTGGCATCGAGATTGCCGAGATACACGCAATCCTGTAACCCGAGTTTGATACGTGCGAGCGCCCGGGTAATTTTTCGCGTGACGAATGTTTCGCCGCGCACCGGCGACTCATGATTAAACAGGATGCCGTTGCACGCGAACATGCCGTACGCTTCGCGGTAATTGACCGTGATCCAGTAGGAATAAAGCTTCGCCACGGCGTATGGCGAGCGCGGATAGAAGGGAGTGGATTCGCTCTGCGGAGATTCGCTCGCTTTACCAAACAGCTCCGAGGTTGATGCCTGGTAGAAACGCGTTTTGTCGTGGAGCTTAAGTATGCGCATTGCTTCGAGCACGCGCAGCGCGCCGAGCGCGTCGGAATTTGCAGTGTACTCGGGCTCTTCGAACGATACCGCGACGTGGCTTTGCGCAGCAAGGTTGTAAATCTCAGTGGGTTGCACCTGTTGAATCACGCGTGTCAACGCAGACGAGTCGGTCATGTCGCCGTAATGCAGAATCAGCCGGCGGTCCGATACATGCGGGTCTTGATAAAGATGGTCGATGCGGTCGGTATTCAACAACGACGAACGACGCTTGATTCCGTGAACTACATAGCCTTTGCCAAGTAGAAACTCGGCAAGGTAGGCGCCATCCTGGCCGGTGATGCCGGTGATCAATGCGGTTTTTTTCATGCACCTATGCTGCTGTATTGATGGCCGATTGATTATACTTGGAAAGATTAGCCTCACATAAGTAACCAGGTGCGCAGGTTCAAATCATCGTGCGCCTGACTAACAGACGAAGCGCAATGCACATATGTTGATTCCCGTAATCCTCGCCGGTGGTGTCGGCGCCCGTCTGTGGCCCGTATCGCGCGAGTCATATCCGAAGCCGTTCATCCGGCTCGCCGATGGGAAAAGCTTGCTGCAGAAGACGCTGCACCGTGCGGTGGCGCTCGCGGGTGGGGGGGCGGTCATTACGGTGACGAATCATGAATATCTGCACGCGACGCGCGAAGAGTATCGAGCAGAGCAACCGGATGTGGATTCCCTTATTCTGCTCGAACCGTGCGCACGAAACACCGCGCCGGCAATCGCGCTTGCTGCTTTATACGCAATGAAACAATGGGGCCCGGATACCATCCTGCTCGTGCTGCCTGCCGACCATATCGTCGCGCCGCTGGAAAAGTTCAAGGCGGCGGTGGATGTTGCACAGCGCCTCGCGGCGCAGGGGCGGATCGTCGTGTTCGGCGTGCAGCCCGCGCACGCGGAGATCGCCTACGGTTACATTGAATGCGGGCGCGCGATTGATGCAACTGCTGCCGACGTCGCGCGGTTCGTTGAGAAGCCGACCCTCGCTCTGGCCGAAAAGTTCGTGGCCGCCGGCACGCATCTATGGAATTCAGGAATGTTTTGCTTTACCGCTAAAACGCTGCTCGATGATTTGGAGCGATATGCACCGGAGTTGCACGCGGCGGCGGGGCGTTGTTTCGCAGAGACGCCCGAACGTGCAGGTGATGCCGTCACCATCGACGCCGCAAGTTTTAGCGCGCTCACCCCGATTTCGATCGATTATGCGGTGATGGAAAAAGCGGCAAATGTCGCGGTGGTGCGCGCTGCGTTCGACTGGAGCGATGTGGGATCGTGGAATGCGGTGAGCGAATTGACGCTGCCTGATGCCGACGGTAATCGCACGATCGGCGAATCAATCATGATCGACAGCAGCAATTGCTACGTGCAGAGCGCCGACCGCGTCGTGGCCGGCGTCGGCGTGCATGGCTTGTTGATCGTGGACACGCCGGATGCGCTGCTGATCGCAGATCGAACCAGGGCGCAGGAAGTCAGGGCGGTCACCGAGCGCCTGAAACTGTCTGGACACGCGGCGCATAAGATCCATCGCACGGTAACGCGGCCGTGGGGGAGCTATACGCTGCTCGAACAGGGGCCGGGCTTCAAATTAAAACGCATCGTCGTCAATCCCGGCGCAGCACTCAGTTTGCAAATGCACCACCGGCGCAGCGAGCACTGGGTGGTGATTGCGGGCGTTGCGAATGTGGTCAACGGCGAGCGCGAATTTTTGGTGCATCCTAACGAGTCTACGTTCATCCCCGCCGGCAACCGGCATCGGCTATCGAACGAACAACTCGAACCACTTGTCATCATCGAAGTGCAGACCGGGGAGTACGTTGAAGAGGACGACATCGTGCGGTTCGACGATGTGTATGGAAGAAAGTGACGGGATTGCAATGCGTATTGGGTGATGAGGTTGAGTAATGAACGAGCAACGCGTTAACGCGTAGTGCCTCGGCCGCGGGTACGCCGGGCGCCGCGCCGTTGATCGCCATCGCGAGCTCGGGTTCGGATTCAGCCCGATCCACTGCGGTATAGGCGGCCGCATTGACGATGATGCCAGGCCGCGCTTCACGCACAACACGCCGGATCGCCGCGGCATCGGTCAAGTCCAATGCATTGCGATCAAGCGCAAGCACGTCGCCGATCGGGGCGAGTGCGGAGACTAATTCAGCGCCGACCTGGCCGGTCCGTCCGGTGAGTAATATTCGCATTACGCGAAAAACCGGCTTTCAAAAAAATATCCGCACTCGTCCGCAAACACGCGTCGCTCGATCGTGCGGATTTCGGGCGGGTTGGTGGATGCCACTTTCATCGCGGGATCTTGATGCGCAAAGCGGCTGCAAGTTTCGAAATGACGTCGACGTATTCTATGCGTAAAGGTCTGCTGCGTGTAGGCTTACGGTCTTGTGAAACAAGCGGCTTCGTCTGTGGCTATAAAAAAAATTCTGCTCGTCAAAACGTCCTCGCTCGGCGACGTGATACATACGCTTCCCGCAATCACGGATTTGAAAGCATCGATAGCGCACACGCAAATCGATTGGGTAATCGAAGAGTCGTTGTTGCCGATCGCGCGGCTGCACAGCGGCGTTAACGCCGCGCTTTCGGTGGCGATGCGGCGCTGGCGGCGTGCGTGGTGGCGGCGAGAGATACGCGACGAAATCAGCGCCGCCCGGCGGCAGATTCGCACGCAGACTTATGACGCAATCATCGACGCGCAAGGTCTCATAAAGAGCGCGCTGATCACGCGCGCCGCGCGCGGCATCCGGCATGG
>JANYCE010000194.1 GCA_025360445.1 Betaproteobacteria bacterium | reverse complement strand
GTGCGCGCGGCAGTCTTCACTTTGTGTACGATCGCAGGGCCTGCGGATGCTCAGGCGGTCGACCCCGCGCGCTTCCCATCGAAGCCAATACGATTGGTCGTGCCGTTTCCTCCGTCCGGAAGCAACGACATCATCGCGCGTTTCGTCGCGCTACAAATGTCTGCGCGACTGGGACAGCAGGTCATTGTCGACAATCGTCCCGGCGCCGATGGCATTATCGGGACCGAGCTCGTGGCACGCTCTGCGGCGGACGGCCATACCCTGCTTCTGGTGTCGAGGACCTACACAATGAACCCGGCGCTCCACAAGCTGCCCTACGATCCGATTACGTCGTTTGCACCAGTCGCGTTGCTCGCATCGGGTCCGAATGTGATTACGACGACGCCGAGCCTGCCCGTCAAAACGCTCAAGGACCTGATTGCACTCGCCAAGGCTAAGCCCGGGCAGTTGCATTACTCGAGCTCGGGCATCGGCGGATTCAATCATTTCAGCGGCGAATTGTTCAAGATGATGGCCGGCGTGAACATCACGCACATTCCGTACAAAGGCGGTGGACCCGCGATACTCGACGTCATGTCCGGACAAGTTGAAATGACCTTCGGCACGCTCACTCAGGGTCTGCCGCACATCCGCAGCGGTAAACTTAAGGCGCTAGGGGTCGGATCCGCCAAGCGCGCGAGCGCCTTGCCCGGAGTACCGACCGTTGCTGAATCTGCCGTACCTGGATACGAGTCGAGCATGTGGTGGGGAATTTTGAGCCCGACTGGCGTGCCCACGCCTATCCTTACCAAACTCAACACAGAAATCAACGCGATATTGCGTGAGCCGGAGATGATTCAACGCCTTACGGCTGAAGCCGCGGAGCCCTTCATCGATACGCCCGCTGCGTTCGGCACGCTGATCGCCAATGACATCGCACAATGGAGCCGCGTCGCCAAACAGACGGGGATCAAGTCAGAATAGATGGCAAACCAAACAGGGCTATCGTGCCACCCGCAGCCGCAGCCGCATCTAAAAACATGAAGTCGTTCCGTCACGTGACCCCACCTCTGCGCGTTTACTACGGCGCAGATAGCCTGCTGCAATTGCCTGCTGAGATTGACCGGCTGGGTTGCCGCCGTGCCGTCATCTTCTGCGGCCAAACGCTCGCGCGTCATCCCGATGGCCTCGCGCTTGTTGTGAAAGCGCTGGGCAATCGCTACGCGGGCGTGTTCTCGCGGGTTACAGCGCACAGCCCGCTTCCTGCTGTATTGGCTGGTGCGGAGGCGCTGCGGGAGTTTCAAGCCGACGCCGTCATTGCGGTCGGCGGTGGCTCGGCGGTCGTCACCGCGCGGGCTTCGAGCATTCTGCTCGCCGAAAGCAGGGACATACACGAGATCTGCACGCAGTATCCCGCAGGCAAGCCCCCCGTCAGTCCCAAACTGTCGCAACCAAAGCTACCGCAATGGGTGGTGCCGACAACACCGACAACGGCCTACGCGAAAGCAGGGACGGCGGTCGTCGACCCCAGCCTCGGGCAGCGCGTCACGTTATTCGATCCAAAGACCCGTGCGCATGCGCTCTTCATTCATCCGCAGCTCGCGCTGACCGCGCCGGCATCGCTGGCGCTGGACGCCGGCGTGCAGGCGTTCGCGATGGCCGTTCAGGGAATCGAATCCAAAAGCCGTGATCCGCTGGCCGACGCCTTACTTTTGCATGCATTGCGAATTCTCGACCGACACCTGCGCAAGCTTGTGGCAGAGCCGAACGATGCCGAAACACGCGGCCAGCTCATGCTCGGCGCACTCCTCGCCGGACAAGGCACCGATTACGCGCCCTCGGGTCTCACCTCGGCAATGGCGCACTGCATCGGCGCCCGCTTCCATCTTGCGAACGGGGTAACAAACGCACTGGTGCTACCACACGCGATGCGGTTCAATGCGCCGGCCACCGGCAGTCGCCTCGCACTGGTGGCCGAGATACTCGGAGCGGGGACGCAAGACAATACCGAAGCCGCCGTCGCGGCGGCGATCGACGGGGTCGAACAGCTTTTCGCCAACATCGGCTTGCCCAAACGCCTGCGGGAAGTCGGAGTGCCAAACGATGCCCTGCCCCAGTTGGCAAAGGATGCGGCCGGCGACTGGTTCCTCCATCAGAATGTGCGGCCGGTCAAAGATGAATCGGAATTGATGAAAATCCTCGACGCAGCCTGGTGAATCGCCTTCGCTCGTGCGCCGATATCGGCTGTAGATAACAAAGCGAAATTAACAATTGAATGACACTGTCACACAAGGAGACAAAATGACTGTGCGAGATTGGGGCAATCCTGTCGCGACTCAACATCGCCGACTTGCCGCTACAAGCGCTGGATTACGCTGTGATGCTCATCTTCGAAACCACCGGCGCCCGCATTTAACCCTGCGCAGGTGGCAAGCGCTCGTAACGGAGTGCATGAACGCCGCATTGCGTCAGCGAATCACCGGCGCAGTGGCGGCGGGGGCGGTGCTGTTGTGCCTACATCCCGTAAACGCCGCAGCTCAGACCGGCGACGCGGCCAGGTTTCCGGCGAAATCAATACGCATGATCGTGCCATTTCCGCCGGGCGGCAGCAACGACATCCTGGGACGCTTTCTCGCCCAGAAAATGACCGAGCGACTGGGGCAGCAAACGATAGTCGAGAACCGCGCGGGCGCCGACGGCATCATCGGCACTGAAGTGGCCGTGCGCGCACCAGCGGACGGCTATACGATCCTCATCATATCGACGACGTATACGATGAACCCGGCGATCCACAAGTTGCCCTACGATCCCATCAACTCGCTTACGCCGATATCTCTAATTGCGTCCGGCGGGAATGTCATCGCGAGCAATCCAAGTCTGCCGGTTAATTCGATGAAGGACTTCATCGCGCTCGCCAAGGCAAGGCCGGGACAAATCCGCTACTCATCATCCGGCATTGGCGGCTTCAATCATTTTGGCGGCGAGCTCTTTAACACAATGGCCGGCGTGAAGATGGTGCACATCCCATACAAAGGCGGTGGTCCCGCGATGCTCGACGTGATGAGCGGGCAGGTTGAGATCATGTTCGGCACATTAATTCAGGCGCTGCCTCACATTCGTTCGGGAAAACTCAAGCCGCTCGGGGTCGGCTCTGCAAAGCGCTCGCCGTTGCTGCCTCAAGTAGCGACCATTTCGGAAGGCGGCGTGCCAGGCTACGACGGCAGTATCTGGTGGGGCGTATTGGGTCCGACAGGGATTCCGGGCGCTATAGTGACCAAGCTCAACGCGGAGATCGGCGCCATTCTTCGCGACCCCGAGATGGTAAAACGGCTGGTGGCCGAAGCCGCTGAGCCGGCTGTCGATACGCCGGAAGCATTCGGAATTTTGATCGCGAATGACATCGGCAAGTGGGCCCGCATCGCCAGGCAGGCTGGAATTCGTACCGAATAGCACGCCGTATTACCGACGCAGTCCGGGAGAACCTATGGATTCAAACAAAAGCGGTGTTGCCGCACGGGAGCACACGCTCGACGCATTCATCGAGCAATCACAGCATCTGCGTTGGGATCGCGTTGCGCCATGCACTCGCGCGAGCGTGAAACGCGAACTGCTCGACTATATCGGTGCAGCGATTGCGGGCCGCGCGGCTGCAGGCATACCGGCGTGGCTCAAGGTACTGATCGACTTCGGCGGCAGGCCCGACGCACGAGTGATCGGCGGCCCATGCGTGCCCGCACCCATCGCCGCTCTGTGTAACGGCTACTTCGGTCATGTCCTCGAGTTCGACGACACTCACGACGAAGCAGTGCTTCACGCCGGATCGGCTGCCATACCTGCTGCCTTCGCCGCGGCAGGCATGCGCGGTGAGGTGAGCGGAAAAGAGTTCTGCGAGGCAGTGCTGCTAGGTGTTGAGCTCACGTGCCGGTTCGGGGTCGCGACGCGTCTTAATCTCGTCAAGGGGGGCTGGATTTATACAGCACTTTTCGGGCACTTCGGCGCAACGCTGGCCGCCGCGCGCATCATCGATAACCGCCCGGAAGTTCTGCGCAATGCTTTCGGCATTGTTTATTGCCTGGCGAGCGGCAACCACCAGTCGACGCGCGAAGGTGCCCCGACTAAGCATGTGCAGCCGGGGTTTGCCGCATCGAACGCAATTACAGCCGCGCTGATGGCGAGCGCCGGTCTCGATGGCGTCAAGCAGCCACTTACCGGCGAAGACGGGCTGGCCCGGGTCTACCTGCACGACTTGTTCGATCCCGCGCGCGCGATACGCGACTTAGGCACCCACTACGAGTTTGACCGCCTTTCCATAAAACCCTATCCGACTTGCCGCCTGACGCACCCCGCAATCAGCGCCGCACTCGAACTGCGAACGCAACTCGGCGGCGACGCCGACAAGATCGAGCGCGTGGAATTGCTCATTGGCCCGCAGGCGTATGACGTCGTCGGGCGCGATATCCCGGAGCGCCGCACGCCGAAAACATGGGTTGCTGCGCAGTTCAGCGTGTATTGGGCCGTCGCAGTCGCGCTCGTATATGGAGAACTCACACCCCGGCAACTTTCGGCAGAAGTTCCGCCCTCGCCCAAGATCCTCCAAGCTATACGCAAAATCGGCGCTGCTCCTGATCCAGACGCGGGCGAGCGCGACATCGGCGGCTGCACGCTGCGTGCCTACGGCTCGTTCGGAGAGCGCGAAGTCCGGCAAACAAATGCAAAAGGTCATCCGGACCATCCGCTGAGCGACGACGAGCTGCTCGCCAAATTCAAGGCAAACCTGCGCTATGCGAACGTCGGGGAGTCGCAGGCAACCGATCTCGCGCAGTGCATCATGGAAATTGATGGCTTGGCGGATGTGCGGACGCTTTCGGATGCGCTCGCTGGCGCCGTCGAAAGCTGAGGCATTGCTCGCGCAACGCGAAGTGTAAATAGAAGTCACAACCCGCACGTCTTACACATGCGCGCTTCGCCTTTAGTTCTTGCAAGCGCCCTATGCACCTGGAAGACACTCTGGGGATAGCTCAATGTGATGGCTGCCCAATGCGGCGAGGGGGCTAAAGTGTTACATAAAGCGGACCGATTTGGACGCTGCCGAAGGGAAGTTTGGTGCCGGAAATAGGAGTCGAACCTACGACCTTCGCATTACGAATGCGCTGCTCTACCAACTGAGCTATTCCGGCATTTTTCAGATGCAGGGACATATTTTAACCGAGCCTGTACGCGCGGGAAAATTTAATTCTTCTCGCCCTGGCGCCCGGCGGGTATTCGGTCGTCCAGCACTTGGATGTCCGGCGCCAATATGGCTACCCTGCACGCCATCTTACGAATAAGTTTTGGCTGCGTGTTGAGTCGAAGCGGGACTCCGCCGGCCGACTACCCACATTCCGGCTCCGCTTTTTTCTCATGAATTTTAAATTTCGCGCGTGCCGACGATCGACGTTGATACAAGAAGATTGCGCTCAATATTTTCTGAGCAGCCAACCCAAAACGACGGGCACGATCGCGGAAATTGCCGGCGCGATAAAAATCACGCGCTTTGCTAGGCACATATAAAACACCTACTTATTAATCACTTAGGTCGTCTCGCTCTGGGTCCCCCGTTCGTTCTGACGAACAGACCGCTTATCGGTTACGCATGGCAACGTCAAGCCGCCGTCATTAAGATGGCGATGGTCTATGGGAGAACGAGTATGCGACGCAATTCAGGGATGACACTGATCGAACTCATGATGGTGCTTGCGATAATGGCGATACTTATCGCGATCGCGTTGCCGTCGTATCAACGTTATCAAGTGCGCGGGATCCGTTCGCAGGGGCAACAGTTCCTGATGGATCTGGCGCAAGCGCAGGAGCAGTTTTTTCTGGATCAACGTCAGTACGCGACTGATATCGGGACCGTAGCAGGCCCCGGCATACTCATCCGGACAATCCCGCCTGAGGTGTCTGCGCAATACACGCTCACCCGGCCGTTCAACACCAACAACGCGGCCACGCCACCGACCTTTATGCTTGTGCTCACGCCACTCGCCGGCAGCACGCCGGCGAGTCAGAATGACGGCGCCCTGGTTCTAAACAACCTGCAGCAACGCTGGCGCGAAGCAGATGGCAATCTGGTTTATAACGTCCGGGTTGCGAATGTCGGAGATTGCACATGGGAAGCGGCAAGTTGCATTCCGTAATAATCTCGCGCAGCAAACGCGCGCACGGCTTCACCTTGATCGAAATATTGGTGGTGGCCACCATTGTCGCGCTCATGCTCGTGATAGGGGTCCCGGCACTGGGCGAGTTCGTCGCGGATCAGCGCGTGCGCACTGTCACCTCCGACATTAATTCGGAAATTTCGCTGGCTCGCGCCAAAGCAATCGAAACAAGCCGCCGCGTATACATGCGAAAACTTGGCACCAACTGGAATAACGGGTGGCGGCTGTATGCCGACATGAATGATAACGCCACTTATGACGCCGGCATCGATCTTGAGCTCAAACGATTTGATGGATTTACCACTGGCACCATTTACATTTGCACTTCGCCGGCCGCCGCATTCGCAACCCAAATCGGGTTTCGGCCGGACGGGCGTGTGGTGCGCACCGGCGCGGTAACTGCCACTGACGGCATTTACGTCGTAGATACCATC
>JANYCE010000179.1 GCA_025360445.1 Betaproteobacteria bacterium | reverse complement strand
GGTGCGGTTCGCGTCGATTCGGCGACCTGGCAGCGCCAGCCTTTGCATGTCCGCGCGTTCACCTGGATCTGCTATGAGTTGGTGCGCGTCATGACTGGCTGGTCTGCGTACGGACGCGCCCGCGAATTTCGCTAGTTAATTCCGGGTTGAGTCTGGCTTCTTGCTTCCCGTTTTATGCTTCGCGTCGAAGTTGCGACGGTGCGCACAGTGGCCGCAGTTGTGCATGGTCGCCGCATCAGGTGGACCCACTCGGGGCGCATCAGCGGGTGCCGACGCCGTGTTAGCATTGCCAGCTTCGACCAGTAACGTGTGATCGACGTTGCCGGTAACCGTCAGCGCACTGTCGTGTGGCCTCCGGCCTGTGCTAGCTTGCACCAAACCCTCTGATACTTCTCTGATACTTCCGAGTCAATGTTAACTTATCACCAATCTTCGTCCGTGCCCGCGTCGCCCGCATCTCTGGCCGTAGACCGGCCCGGCTGGCGCACGGCGGTGCTGCTGTTGCCGTACCTGTGGGAGTTCAAGGGGCGGGTGATAGTCGCGCTCACATTCCTGGTGGCCGCGAAGCTTGCCAATGTCGGCGTGCCGCTGGTGCTCAAGCGAATCGTCGATGCGCTCGATTCGACGCAAGGCGCGCTGGTTCTGCCGCTGATGTTCCTGCTCGCCTATGGTCTACTGCGGCTGTCGACCACCTTGTTTGCGGAACTGCGCGACATGGTGTTCGTGCGCGTCACCCAGCGCGCGGTGCGCCGTATCGCTCTCACCGTGTTTCGCCATCTGCACGCACTAAGCCTGCGCTTTCACCTCGATCGCCAGACGGGCGGGGTGTCGCGCGACATCGAGCGCGGGACGCGCGGCATCGGCACGCTGATGAGCTATATGCTGTTCTCGATCATCCCGGTCATCCTCGAATTCATCCTGGTCGCGGTGGTATTGCTCACGCACTTCGATTGGCGTTTTGCGGCCGTCACTTTCACTGCGGTCGTCGTATATATCGGCTTCACGATCGCGGTCACCGAGTGGCGCACGGCGATACGCCGCGAAGCCAATGAACTGGATTCGCGCGCTAACAGCCGCGCGATCGACAGCCTCCTCAACTATGAAACGGTCAAATATTTTAACAACGAAGAGTTTGAGGCCCGCCGCTATGACGAAAGCCTCACGCGCTATGAGGTGGCGGCGGTGCGCACCGAGGCGTCGCTCGGCTTGCTCAATATCGGCCAGAGCTGCGTCATTGCGATCGCGGTGACCGTGCTCATGATATTTGCCGCCGAAGGCGTGGTGGCCAAGTCGCTGACGCTCGGCGACCTGATGCTGATCAACGGCCTGCTGATTCAGCTCTACATTCCGCTCAATTTCCTCGGCATGGTTTATCGCGAAATCAAACAAGCCCAGATCGATCTTGAGCGGATGTTCCGGCTGCTTGCGGAAAATCGCGAAATTCAGGACAAGGTTGACGCGCGTGAACTCACCGGTGCACAGGCCGCAGTAGTGTTCGAGGGAGTCAACTTTGGCTACGACGCGAACCGCCAGATTTTGTTCGACGTTAGTTTCGAGATTCCCGCCGGCCACAAGGTCGCGGTGGTCGGTCACAGCGGTTCGGGCAAATCGACACTCGCGCGCCTGCTCTACCGGTTTTACGATGTCGGCGTCGGGCGCATTGTGATAAACGATTCCGACATTCGAGATCTGGCGCAGTCGAGCCTGCGCGGCGCAATCGGTATTGTGCCGCAGGATACCGTTCTGTTTAACGATACGATTTACTACAACATTCAATATGGGCGGCCGCAGGCAAGCCGCGACGAAGTCATCGCGGCGGCGCAGGCAGCGCACATCTATGAGTTCATCGAGAAGCTGCCTGACGGTTTCGAGGCGCGCGTCGGCGAGCGCGGGCTTAAGCTGTCGGGCGGCGAGAAGCAGCGCGTCGCGATTGCGCGCGCGATACTCAAAAACCCGCGCATCCTCATTTTCGACGAAGCAACGTCAGCGCTCGATTCGGCAACCGAGCAGGCAATCCAGGGCGAACTCGAACAGATCGCGAAAGGGCGCACGACGCTCGTTATCGCGCACCGTCTGTCGACGGTCATGGATGCCAACCAGATTCTCGTGATGGACGCGGGCCGCATCGTCGAGCGCGGCACGCATCGCGAACTGCTC
>JANYCE010000104.1 GCA_025360445.1 Betaproteobacteria bacterium | reverse complement strand
CAGCATCACGAGCGAGATCAGCCACGCTTTGACGCGAATGCGATCCACGCCCGCTGCGTACGCCGCCTCGGTCGCCGCGGCGAACCGTTCGTTCGTGCGCTCTTCATGCCGGTACGCCTGCACGGTGCGAATCTCGTGCAGCGATTCGTCGATGTGCGCCGACACATCCGCGACGCGGTCCTGGTTCACGCGCGACAGGCCGCGCACCCGCCGGCCCATCAGCAGAATCGGGATCAGCGTCGCCGGCACGCCGAGCACAATGAACGTAGCGAGCTTGGCACTCGTGGCGAACAGCATCACGAGCGAGCCAACCATCATCAGCCCGTTGCGCAGCAACATCGACACGCCGAAGCCGATGACCTGGCGCATCTGCTCGCTGTCGTTGGTGAGCCGCGAGGAGATTTCGCCAGTGCGCGACGCATCAAAGAAAGCCGGCGACAAAGTGAGCACATGCCTGAACGCCGCTTGCCGCAAATCCGCGATCACCCGCTCGCCGACACTCATCATCAGGTAGAAGCGCGTCCACGTCGCGCCCGCGAGCAATATCGACACAGCGACTACTGCGGCGAGCGCAACGTTAAGCAAATGCGGGTCCGTGCTGCCGAACCCGGCATCGATCACATGACGCAAACCCTGGCCTAACGCCAGCACACAACCGGCGGCGACTATCAGCGCGCCAAACGCAACGATCACGCGCGCGCGATACGGCGCCAAAAAATGCCATAGACGCATTAGGTGTACCAACTCGCCTTTAAGCGGCGGCGTCATGTTCGCCATTGCGTTCTCAACGTGGTTGGCGGTGCGAAGTGATCAGCTTCGCGGTCCATTCGCGGTCTGCCTTAAGAAATGCCGCGTACGCTTCCGGCGAAGTGATCGCGGGCTCCACCGCTTGTTTTTCAAGAAATTCGGCGAATCGCGGCTCTTTAAAAAGTTGCGCGAACTCAGCATTTAAACGCGCAATGATCGGTTTCGGCGTGCCGGCGGGTGCGGCAAGGCCCCACCACAGATTGCCCGCGAAACCGGTAAGCCCCGCTTCGGCAAACGTCGGCACGCGCGGAAAAAGCGGCGAGCGCTTCGTGCCTGATACCGCGAGCGCCCTCACTTGTCCGCCCTGCACCTGGCCTATCAGGTTGCCAAGGCCCACTGCGCTGGCCTGAATCTCATTGGACATCAGCGCAATCGTGATCGGGCCGCCGCCTTTGTATGGCACCGCCGGCATGTCGGTGCGCCATTGCCGGTTTAGCCAGGTGAGGAAGACTTCCGGATACGAACCGGGGCCTATCGTGCCGAAACTCACCGCGCGCGGCTTGGTGGTTACAAGCGTTTTCAATTCCTCCACTGTGTTGACCGGTAAAGACGCGGGCACCACCAGCACGCCGGTCACATAATAAAGATTGGTGATCGGCGCAAAATCCTTTGCGGGATCGTAAGGCAGCTTGTCGAACACCTGCGGATTTACCGAAGTAGTCGCGGTGTAAATCGCGCAGATCGTATAGCCGTCCGGCGCCGCTTTAGCGCACGCTTCCGCACCGATGATGCCGCTCGCCCCCGTGCGATTGTCGATCACCAATGGTTGCTTTAAGCGCGCGGATAATTCCTGGCCCGCGGCGCGCATGATCACGTCGGTGACGCTGCCTGCGGCGATCGGCACAATCACGCGGATGGGCTTCACCGGATATGCGGGATCGGCGCCGAACGACGCTGAAGCAAACAAAAGCAGCGCCGCTGAGACGGCCGGGCGCGTGGTGAGGGCTTTGCTCACAAGCCCAGATCCGAGAGTCCCGGATGATCGTCGGGCCGACGGCCAAGCAGCCAGTGATATTTGCGGTCGCCTTCTTTGATCGGCAGATCGTTGATGCTCGCGATGCGCCGGCGCATAAGGCCCTGCGGGTTGAACTCCCAGTTCTCGTTGCCATACGAGCGAAACCAACTGCCCGAATCGTCGCGCCATTCATAGGCAAAGCGCACCGCAATGCGCGCGTCGTCAAACGCCCACAGCTCTTTGATCAGCCGGTAGTCAAGCTCGCGCGCCCACTTGCGCTGCAGGAACTGCTGAATCGCCGGCCGGCCGGTCAGGAATTCAGCGCGATTCCGCCAACTACTGTCGACGGTGTAGGCCAGAGAAACGCGCTCGGCATCGCGCGAATTCCAGCCATCCTCCGCCATGCGAACTTTCTTGGCAGCGGTTTCTCGCGTGAACGGCGGCAACGGCGGACGGCTCTGCGGATTGGTCACTCGCGTACTTTCATAACAAATGACTTAATCAACGACGAAAAAGACGGCGCCGGTGCGCGTGAAATTGCGATGGCGCTCGGCATTGTCCGCGACCTGAAAGCTCATGCCCGGTGCGAGCGTGAATTTGCGGCCGTCTTCGAGCTCGATCTCCAGCTCGCCTTCAACACAAAAAAACACATGGCCTTTGGCGCACCAGTAGCCCGTCAGATAGCCCGCAGTGTATTCGATCATGCGCACGCGCACGTCGCCGCATTGCACGGTGCGCCAGTACGACGTGCCGGTCGCACCTTTATGTTCGGTGCGCTCGAGCGTCGACCAGTTGGTAACGCCGAATGGAAAGCCAGCGAGGTGCATGTTAAGCGGCGGGTAAAAGTCTAGGCCCGATTATGACATCGCAACACGCCGCTAAAAACCACAATTTGGCGTGGCAATCGCTCGACCGCTCACGGCTTCTTTGCGATACTTGCGCTCAGCCAAAAACAGCAGGGGGAGATTCGAAATGCAAATAAAAAAGCGTGTTGCCGCCATCATCACAGCGGCGCTCGGCATCGCGTGCCCGGCCTTCGCGCAGCCGTATGCTTATGTGCCTAATGAAAAAACCGGCACCGTTTCAATCATCGACACCGCAACGGACCGCGTGACCGGTGAAATCAAGGCGGGTGACAAGCCGCGCGGCATCGCGGTGAGCCCGGACGGCAAATTTCTTTACGTCAGCGATCAACCTCAGCGCGCGCTGAATGTGATCGACATCGCCAACAAGACAATCGTCGCGAAAATCGAACTCGGCGAGTCACCGGAGGGCGTGGGCATCTCGTCCGATGGCAAATGGGTGGTGGTCGCGGTCGAAGAAAGCAACAGCATTGCATTCATCGATACCGCGACCAACAAGCTTATGCTGAACCTCAAAGTCAAAGGCAAAAATCCCGAGCACGCGGTGTTCAGCCCCGACTTAAAGTGGCTCTACGTAAGCGCTGAGGACAGCGATGTGGTCGATGTGATCGATGCGCGCACGCAGAAACAGGTCGGTTCAATTAAGACCGGCCAGCGGCCGCGCGGCATCGGCTTTTTGCCGGACTCGAGCCGCGCGTATGTCGCCGCCGAGGAAGCGCACCTTGTTTACGTGATCGACACCGCCAGGCAAACAGTGCTGAAGACGATCAAAGCGGGCCAGCGCGCAAATGGCGTCGCGGTGCGGCCTGATGGCAAGCGCGTCTTCGTATCCAACGGCACCGATGGCACCGTCACAGTCATCGATACCGCGACCGATACGGTGATTGCAACGGTGCCAGTTGGCCGCCGCCCGTGGAATATGGCGATCACCCCGAACGGCAAAAAACTCTACGTTGCGAACGGCCGCTCGAATTCTGTTTCGGTCATCGACACCGAGACCAATCAAAAAATAACGGACATCACGGTCGGCGAATTGCCGTGGGGAGTGGTGATTCGGTGATTGAGTGATTGAGTGAGTGATTGATTGAGTTACCGAATCACCCAATCACCCAATCACCTAATCACTTAAATCACCTAATCACCTATTCGCCCCCTGCACTGCCCCTGCGCCCGGTGCAATGCGCTCGACCGTTGTCTCGCGCGGCGCAAACCACATGCGCTGCACGACGCCGTTACGATCGACGAG
>JANYCE010000042.1 GCA_025360445.1 Betaproteobacteria bacterium | reverse complement strand
CGATCTACGACGCCGGCAGTTTCGGCGACGGCATCGCCATCGTGATGGAGCTAATCAAAGACTCATTGCGCAAAATGCTGGACCGCGCCGCGCCGCTGCCGCTTGCAACAGCGATCAACATCGCGGTGCAAGTCGCCGACGGCCTCAAATGCCTTCACGCGAGCGGCATCTATCATCGCGACATCAAGCCTTCCAACATCCTGCTCGCGCCCGGCAACCACGCAAAGATCGCCGATTTTGGACTCGCGCATCTACCATTGTCTGATCTGACTCGTACCGGTGCTGTCATCGGCACGCCTCGCTACATGTCGCCCGAGCAGGCGCAGGGACAGACACTCGACAGCCGCACCGATATTTTTTCGCTCGCTGTCGTGCTGTTTGAAATGCTGACCGGCCAGACACCTTTCGAGCGGCCGCCGTGCAAGGATCATGTGTTGTTGTCACGCATTGTGTCTGAACCGGCGTTAAAACCGTCGCAATTCAATCCAGGCGTGCCGGCGGAAATTGACGCGATTATCATTACCGCGCTCACCAAAGCGCCGCAGGGCCGCTATCAGAGTGCGGCGAAATTCGCGGAAGCGTTGCGCAGCGTCAAGCTGCCGGCCAGACCACTTATCTAAGCTATGACATACATTTGTGCGCGGGGTCATTCGTAGCGCAGGCGTCTCGCCAGCAGGCTCGGCGCTCGCGTTACTCTGCTGCGTTATGTTTTTAAATTGCCGATAGCAGGTCCCTGATGGCGTTGCTTGTCCCCGCGGGTAGAATATCCGCATGACCCTCGAACAAATTCGCATTGATTTCATTCCGGAGCAGGATCGCCTGCTCATGCGCCTCGCGAGCGCCGACCGCAGCGAAGTATTGCTCTGGCTCACGCGCCGCTGCGTGCGGCTGTTGTGGCCGCTGCTTATAAAAATGACCGAGTCGGCGCCGTATATCGCGCAACAACCGCTGCCCGAAGCGCGGCAGGCGCTGCTCGGTATGCAGCGCGAACAGGCCCTGTCGAAGGCAAACTTCTCGCGCCCTTACGCTACTGAAAATCGCGACCGTCCGCTGGGAGCCGAGCCGTTGGTTGTTGCGCGTCTTAACACCGGGCGCAACCAACAGGGTAAGCACGTTGTCATGCTGCTGCCCCAGCAGGGGCAGGGCGTGACGCTCGCACTTGAAGACACGCTGCTGCATGGTCTGTGCAAATTGTTGCAGGATGTCGTCGCCAAAACTGACTGGGATATTGCACTCGCGGTGCCAGCGGGCTCAGTGGCGGCCGAAGCCGGTAACGCGCCGCGAGTGCTGAACTAACGGCGGTGCGGCCTGCCGTCAGACTTGGTTTAATGCTGGCGTGGTAACCGGGCTCAACCTGAGAAAATATTAATTGAAAGGCAATCCAATGGCGAAGCGCTGGCAACAACGTCCCCCGGGTTCCAACTGGGGCGAATTCGGTGACGACGATCAGCACGGCCGAATGAACCTGCTGACAGCCGAGCGCCGGTTGCGTGCGATGAACGAGGTGCGCACCGGCGAAGTATTCTGCCTGGCGCATCCGCTCGACCGCCCGGGCGGCAATGTGCTTAACCCCGGGCGCTTTGCGCCGGTGTTTCATCCCGTGTTCAAGCCGGGCGGTGAAGTTTATTTTAATCTTGCGATGGAGGAGACCGATCCGCGTTACACCGACGTCGGTTCCGACGAGGCGATCATGCTGTATTCGCAATACTCAACGCACTGGGACGGCTTTGCGCACAAGGGCACCATGTTCGACGCCGACGGTGACGGTGTCGCCGAAAAGGTTTCGTACAATGGTTTTCGCCTGGTCGATGACGCGGGGCGTGGGCTTCACGGTGAACTCGGCGCGGTCGCGTTATCAGTTGCCGAAATGGCGCTGACTGGCGTGCAGGGCCGTGCGGTAATGGTTGATCTGCGCCATCATTTTAAAGACGAGCGCGTCGCCGTCACTTGGGAAATGCTCGAGCGCATTTTAAAAGACGACGAAGTTATCGTCGAAAGCGGCGACATTTTGTGCCTGCACACCGGGCTCGGACAGTTGATTCGCGAGGCGAACGGCAAACTCGATAATTCGATCAAGACGCAATGCGCGGTGCTCGATGGTTACGACGCACGTCTGCTCGAATGGATTGCCGATACCGGCATCGCTGCAATAGCGGCTGACAACCTTGCGGTAGAAAGATCGTCAACGCTGGGTGTCGATCCGCGGTTGGCGCATCGCGGCCCGCAACTGCCGCTGCATGAGCATTGCCTCGTAAAGCTCGGCATTCACCTCGGTGAATTGTGGTACCTGACCGAATTGGCGGCGTGGCTGCGCAACAATAATCGCAGCCGCTTTTTGCTCACGGCGCCACCGCTGCGCATGCCGGGCGCTGTCGGTTCGCCCGTCACGCCGATCGCAACGGTTTAGGCGCATGCATACGCAATCGAGTACTGGTCATAATTGCTCAATGACTCAATTAATTTTTTCGATGAAGGTTTTCGCCGTGCTCGCCATATGCGCAATCGCAGGCGGCGCGCCGGCCGCCGAGCAGGCTTATCCCACCAAGCCGATCCGCTTCATCGTACCGACGGCTGCTGGCGGCGGCTCCGATTTGATCGCGCGCGCCCTGGGTCAAAAGTACACGCAGGCATGGGGCCAGCAGGTCGTCGTCGATCATCGACCTGGCGCAGGCATGACGATCGGCATCGACTTAGTCGCGAAGGCGACGCCAGACGGCCATACCGTGATCATCGTCAATCCGTCGCACGCGATTAATTCGACGCTGATGGCGCGGCTGCCATATGACGCGGTGCGCGATTTTATTCCGATCACCGTCATCGCGACCCAGGCGTACGCGGTGGTAGTCTCGCCGTCGCTGCCCGCGAAAAATGTGCGGGAGTTGATTGCGCTTGCGAAAGCCAAACCGCGCGAGCTGAGTTATGCGTCGTCGGGACCTGGATCCGCATCGCATCTCGCCACTGAAATGCTAAGCGGTATGACCGGCATCGAGATGACTCACGTTCCGTATAAAGGAACGGGCCCGGCAGTTGTGGACCTCATCAGCGGCCGCGTTCAGCTTTATATTAATCCGTTGCTCGCGGTGATCGGTGCGGTCGAAACGGGGCGCTTGCGCGTGATCGCCGTCACCTCGGCGCAGCGTGTCAAATCGCTGCCCGATATACCAACCGTCGCGGAATCCGGCGTGCCCGGCTACGAAGCCATCGCGTGGTACATGTTGCTGGTGCCGGCAAAAACGCCGCCGGCCGTCGTCAATCAACTCAACGCTGAGACGGTCAAAGCGCTGAAATCGAGCGAGATGATCGAGATGCTCGCGCGCGCAGGCACCGATCCGCTAGGCACTACGCCGCGCGAGGCGGCAGACTTTTTGAAAGTTGAAATGGCGCGCTGGGGCAAAGCGGTCAAACAGGCCGGCGTCAGGATCGAGTAGTTCATGCACTCACGCACTCGAGATGTCTCCTGCCGGCACGCTTCAAAGGAAAAATTAAAAAAGGGGAAAGGGATTATGAAAAACTTAAATTGCACCAAATTCGCCGCAGCTGTGACCGCCGCGGTTCTTCTGACCATCGCTGGCTGCGCGCATCGATTCGCGCACCAGTCGGTGCCCGAGTACAAAGTCGACGCGTCGTGGCCGCAGCCGATTAGAGGTAACTGGATCTGGGGCCAGGTATCGAGCGTCGCGGTCGACAGTCACGATCACGTGTGGGTACTGCATCGTCCGAACACACTGCTCGACGATGACAAAGGCGCGCAGCAAAATCCACCCGTGAATCGCTGTTGCATAGCGGCGCCTGCGGTGATGGAGTTCGATCAGGACGGCAACTACGTGCAGGGTTGGGGCGGACCGGGACAAGGTTATGACTGGCCGAAGAACGAGCACGGCATTCATGTCGACTGGCAGGGCAATGTGTGGATTTCGGGCAACGATCCGGCCGAC
>JANYCE010000028.1 GCA_025360445.1 Betaproteobacteria bacterium | reverse complement strand
TGCTTGGCGAAGTTGCTTCAGCACTTAATCGTAGCGAAATCGACATAGCGGACTCGCCGGTAACCCCGATCTCGTTAGCGGAACTCATTGCTAGGGGGGCCGATGGTACTCTTAACGGCAAGAAGGCGAAGGAAGCGTTCGCCGCGATGTGGGCGGGCGAAGGCGACGTCGACGGCATCATTGAAAAACTCGGTCTTAAGCAAATTTCAGATAGCGGCGAAATCAGCAAGATCGTGGACGCTGTCCTCGCCGCCAATGCCCAGCAGGTGGCCGATTACAAAAGCGGCAAAGACAAAGCGTTTAATTCGCTGGTCGGGCAGGTTATGAAGGCGTCGAAAGGCAAGGCCAACCCCGCGCAGGTAAACGCGCTGTTGAAGGAGAAACTCGGCGCGCGTTAAAGCGGGATTATTTTTTCGCCGCGGCGGCGTTAGTTGCAGGGGCAGGCAATGGCAGGGCGGCAGGAGCGCCCGCGCCGCTAAGTTCCGCAAACCGCTTCTTCATCTCGTCGTACTGCCGGTTCAAGTCGACGATTTCTTTGCGCTTTTGAGCGATTTGCGCCTGGATTTTTTGCCTGGCCGCCTCCGATCGATCGTATTCCTCCTGAGTCGGCACCGGGATTGGCTTGTCGCCTTTTTTATACTGGTCAATCCGGGTGCGAGATTCCGCCTGGCGATCGCTCGCGTTTTTCAGATTTGTCGTTTGCGCTTCGATGTTCGACTCGATTAACTGAATATCGCGATTGCGCTTGAGATCGATTTCCTTGACCGTCGTGAATGTGTCGAGCAGCGCTTTGTCGCGGCGGTTTTGCTCCGCCAACTTCACTTTGTCAGCAGTTTTTCGATCCTGCTCGGCTTGCAGCACTTTCTTTTGTTCAGCGGTCAATGCAGGTTCAGATTGATTAACCGTGACGCCGCGGGCGCTAAGTTCCTTGGTCGCATTGTCCTGATATTCGGGCGGCACCTTGTCGCCGCAACCGACGGTCTTGCCCGCCTTGTCCTTCCAGCAGACGATTTTGCCGCCCCCGGCCTGGCCTTGCGCATGCGCAGAGCCGATGGCGACCATCAGGGCTATCAGTGGAAGCGTTCTGAAGCTATGCATCAGCGGTAACTCCGTATTGTTCGCGATATTTATTTACCGCAGTTAGGTTGGCCGCCAGCTTGCCGTCCAACCTTAAAAAACTAACGAGGTCGTCGAGGCGCGCAATGCTGATGACCGGCATCCGGTAATAACGCTCGACTTCCTGGACGGCTGACAACTCGCCGGTGCCGCGTTCCATCCGGTCCAGCGCAATTGCGACCCCACACGGCACTGCGCCGGCGGCTTTGATGATATCCACCGATTGGCGCACCGAGGTGCCGGCTGAAATGACATCGTCGATGATCAACACGCGGCCGGCGAGCGGGGCGCCGACGGTGAGCCCGCCTTCGCCATGGTCTTTTTCTTCTTTGCGGTTAAAGCTGTAACGCACGTTGCGTCCTTCGTCGGCGAGCGCTATGGCCACCGCAGCTACCAGCGGAATGCCTTTATAGGCGGGGCCGAATAACATATCAAATTCGACGCCCGAAGCAAGAAGGGCTTTCGCGTAAAATTGCGCGAGTTGCTTAAGCGACTGACCGTCGAAAAACAGGCCGGCGTCGAAAAAATACGGTGACAGGCGGCCTGCCTTGGTTTTGAATTCACCAAAATTAAGCACTTTTTTCGCCACAACGAAGCGGATGAATTCGTGTCTGAAATTATCCAGCATATTTTTTTGTAATCAGCCTAATCGCAGCCAAAACATTATGTTACGCGTAATCACCATTAACCTCAACGGCATACGTTCAGCCACCGCCAAAGGATTTTTGCGCTGGCTCGCGCGTCAGAAGGCCGACATCGTGTGCGTGCAGGAGTTGAAAGCGCAAGCCGCCGACTTAACGCAAGATATGCTCGCGCCGAACGGGTATCACGGATTTTTTCATTATGCCGAGAAGAAAGGCTATAGCGGTGTCGGCTTATATGCGAAGCGCCAACCCGACCGCGCAAGCGAAGGCATCGGCGTGCGTGAGTTCGATGCCGAGGGCCGTTATGTGCGCGCAGACTTCGGCCAGCTGTCGGTGATTTCGCTTTACGTGCCCTCGGGCTCAGCCGGCGAGCATCGGCAGCAGTCGAAGTTCCGCTTCATGGCTGAGTTTTATCCGTACTTAACCAGGCTCGCCGCTGAGGGACGCGAATTGATCGTCTGCGGCGACTGGAATATCGCGCACCGGGAGATCGATCTTAAAAACTGGCGCGGCAATCGCAAGAATTCTGGATTTCTGCCTGAAGAGCGCGAGTGGTTAAGCCGGATTTTCGATGAGCTCAAGTTTGTCGACGTCTTTCGCGGCGTCGATCAGCGCCCCGAGCAATATACGTGGTGGTCGAACCGCGGCCAGGCGTGGGCAAAGAATGTCGGTTGGCGCATCGACTATCAAGTCGCGACGCCCGGCATCGCTGCGTGTGCACGCAAAGTGAAAATTTATACGGACAATCGCTATTCGGATCACGCGCCGTTGACTATCGACTACGATTACGCGCTATAACGGTTCATTACTGAAAAAGCACCCATGACGCTGCGTCCCGCTGCTGAAATCGGCATGCTGCTGGCTGAAGTCGATACGCCCTGCCTGATGCTTGATCTCGATGCATTTGAGCGCAATTTGCAGCGATTGCCTAAATCGTTGCGCGGCAAAGCAATCCGCCTGCGGCCTCATGCGAAAAGCCATAAATGTCCTGAAATTGCGCTGCGACAGATTGCGCTGGGTGCTGTCGGCGTGTGCGTACAAAAAGTCAGCGAGGCCGCCGTCCTCGTGAGCGGCGGCATCAAAGATGTGCTGATTACAAACGAAGTCGTCGGCGCGCCTAAGGTCAAACTGCTTGCCGAACTCAACCGGCAGGCACACGTCGCAGTATGCGCCGACGATGCTGTCAATGTCGCCGCGCTCGATGCGGCTGCGCGTGCCACCGGCGTTACGCTTGACGTGCTGGTCGAGATCGACGTCGGCGCGGGTCGTTGCGGCGTGCAACCGGGCGCCCCCGCTGTCGCGCTCGCGCAACAAATTGCGGCGTCCGGCAGTCTGCGTTTTGCCGGCTTGCAGGCGTATCAAGGCAGCGCGCAGCACATGCGCCGGGTCGATGCACGGCGCGCGGCGATTACGCGCGCGGTCGAGCTCGTGCGCACGACTACGCAGCTACTGGGTGAAGCAGGGATCCCGTGTAACTACGTGACGGGCGCCGGCACCGGCAGTTATATGTTCGAAGCGGGGAGCAGCGTTTATCACGAGTTGCAGGCGGGCTCGTATATCTTTATGGATGCCGATTACGCCAGAAATGAATGGACCGAGAGCGGCATCCCGAAGTTTGAGCACAGTCTTTTCGTGTGGACGACGGTCATGAGCGCGCCATCGCTTCAGCGGGTCGTCGTCGACGCAGGTTTAAAGGCGTCGAGCATCGATTCAGGTATGCCGGGCGTGGCCGACTACGCGGACGTTGAGTACGTCAAAGCGTCTGACGAACATGGTGTTTTGCAAATTTCCGGCGCGACGCGTTTCAAGGTCGGCGACAAGTTGAAATTGATTCCAGGCCATTGCGACCCCACGGTCAATCTCTACGATTCTTATGTATGCATGCGCAATGGCCGCGTCGAAGCGCTGTGGCCGATCAGCGCGCGCGGCGCATTACTGTAAGGCCAGTAAGGCGGTCGCCACGCATCGCGCTCATGCGCAGTCCGCACTTGATTGATGGGTGGAGGAGATCCATATGAAGTGGTTCAAGCGTTTGGCGGCCGCACTGGTTGCGCTCATCGCAATCGCGGCAGCGATCCCGTTTTTTGTTTCGCTCGACCAATTCATCCCTGCGATCGAGCAACAAGCGTCGGCACGGCTCAATGAGCCGGTGACGGTCAAAAGCCTGCAATTTAGCGTGCTCCCCGTACCGCATCTGACTGTCGACGGCATCACGATCGGCAAGGCTCTCGACATCAAGCTCGGCACAGTCAGCATTACGCCGGCGCTGCTTTCACTATTGTCTGAAACCAGGGTGATTAAATCGATCGAGCTTAAGTCACTCGAGTTGACGCCAAGAGCGCTTGAAAAAATTCCGGTGTGGAGCAAGCAGGGCGATGCCGGCGCCGCGCCGCTCGTTCGCATAGAGAGCATTCGCCTCGATGACGCGCTGGTCAACTTTGATAAGACTGCGTTTGGCCCGTTCGACGGCAGGGTGAGTCTCGACAGCACGGGACACCCGATCGACGCGCTCCTCACGACGCAGGACGGCAAGCTCAGGATTTCGGTGAAACCGGACAAGGCGAATTTTCACTTCGACGCAGTCGCTAAAGGCTGGACGCCGCCGGTAGGTCCGCCGATTGAGTTCGACGAGCTGGTGATCCAGGGGGTGGCGACGCTGGATGGCGCCGACTTCAGCCAGATTGCAGCCAAGTTATACGGCGGCACGGCCAATGGCAAGGCGACCGCCGCATGGCGCAAAGGACTGCAAGTCAAGGGCCGCTTTGAACTGCAGCAGGTCGAATTAAAATCGCTCGTGCCGCTCGTTTCGCCTGGCACCAAAGTAAGCGGCCAACTCAATGCACAGCCCATATTCTCGGCGTCCGC
>JANYCE010000008.1 GCA_025360445.1 Betaproteobacteria bacterium | reverse complement strand
AATGGTGGGCGCGAGATCGCCTTCCATGATCTGCATATGATAAATGTCGTACTGCACGAACAGATTATCGGAGCCGACTGCTTTGATGATGTCTACCGCCTGCGCAGTGCTGCCCAGAAAAAATCCGGGGATATCGCGCGTGTTAATTGCCTCGATCAGCAGCTTGATGCCGGCGCCCTTGGTGCGCACCGCGGCGAACTGCAGATTTTTGACGAAGGTCTCGCGAGCTTCGAGCGGATCGAGGCCCGAGGGGCGCACACCGGCGAGGCAGTTAAGCTGTTTGCAGCCAAGCGTCGCGGCGAAGTCGATCGCCTTGTCGACGCCCGCTTCGAACTCGGAGATACGGTCAGGATGGCAGCCGATGCCGCGCTCGCCGGCCGCCCAGTTGCCGGCGGGCAGGTTGTGCAACACCTGGGTCAGATTGTGCTCGGCAAGCTTCTGCTTCAACACCATCTTGTCGTAATCGTACGGAAACAGATATTCGACGCCTTTAAATCCAGCCTTGGCGGCGGCGGCAAAGCGGTCGAGAAAATCGACTTCGTTGAACAGCATGGTGAGATTGGCAGCAAGTTTGACCATCGTGAATCCGATTTATATTAGGTGGCGCGCGATTGAACGGCGCAGGGCGTCCGTTCGTATGGCGCGAAGGTAATTATAATGCCTGGTTCCCCATTCACTTGGACCGCCCACTTGGAAATCACTGCAATCCTACTCGCCGCGGGCGCGGGCTCTCGATTTGGCGGTGATAAGCTGCTGCACCCGTTAAGCGACGGCGTTGCTATTGGAGCGCATGCCGCGCGTAATCTGATTGCAGCGGGGCTTGATGTTGTCGCAGTCGTCAAGCTCGGAGATTTTCCGCTGGCAGATTTGCTGGAGCAGGAGGGCTGCACTGTCACCATGTTCGCAGACGCCGCGCGCGGCATGGGCGCCAGCCTCGCGCACGGTGTCGCGCAGCGGCGCAGCGCTGATGGCTGGCTCATTGCGCTGGCCGATATGCCGCTCATCAAACCGGCGACAATCGCCGCAGTCGCGCGTGAAATCGAGGCAGGCGCAGTGCTTATTGCGCCCACTTACAAAGGCGAGCGCGGCCATCCGGTTGGCTTGAGCAGGCGTTTCGGCGCGCAGTTGGCAGCACTCGGCAACGACGCGGGCGCCCGCGACATCATCGCTGCGCACCAGGATGTAATGAAGTTTATAGAATGCGATGATCCCGGCGTATTGCACGACATCGATACGCACAGCGACCTCAAAGTTTAGAGTGTCAAGGCTGGCGCCGAGCGGATTGTGGGCGCTCAGTTGCACCTTTCGGATGTTGCGGCAACGCTTCGAAATTCATCGCCCAGCCAAGCGCTGAGCGACACCATGACTGGCGGTGCGGACTCAATGCATCACGCTGCCGCACAGTGCCAACGCGCACTCCATACACCTGCGGATCAGACACAGTGGTCGCATATATCGGTGTGCCGCACTCGGGACAGAAGCCGTGCGCGCGCCGGGCGCCGCTTTCGGCTGTCTTCACATATATTTTTGGCTGTCCCTGCAGCAGCTTGAAATCGCTCTTCGGTGCGGGCACCGTCACGCGAAACGCCGAGCCGGTCAATATTTGGCAATCGCTGCAGTGACAGATCGAGACGGCGGCGGGATCGACTTCCGCCTCAAACTTGATGTTGCCGCAGTGACACTGTCCGTCGATGTGCATCGCAATCTCCAATTAGAAATAAGGTGAACTATTATCTATAATTGACGGGACGTTCGTTCGAACGGACGCGCGCGGCGCGCCGTTCAACTCTCTCGACTTCATTTAACGCAGCATTATAATATTTTCATAGGCTAAGGCACAGATGTCCCGCTTCGAAGGCACTGAAAACTACGTCGCTACGCACGAACTCATGATGGCGGTCAATGCGGCGATCACGCTTGAGCGCCCGCTGCTTATCAAGGGCGAGCCCGGCACCGGCAAGACCATGCTGGCGCTCGAAGTCGCCAAGGCGCTGAAGCGGCCGCTCTATGAGTGGCACATCAAGTCGACTACCAAGGCGCAGCACGGTTTGTATGAATATGACGCGGTATCGCGGCTGCGTGATTCGCAGCTCGGCGATCCGAAAGTGCATGACATAAAAAACTACATCGTGCACGGCATGCTGTGGAATGCATTCGATGCAGACGAGCAGTCGGTGCTGTTAATCGACGAGGTGGATAAGGCCGACATTGAGTTCCCGAACGACCTGCTGCGTGAGCTCGATCGCATGGAGTTCTATGTGTACGAGACGCAACAGCTCATCAAGGCGCGTCACCGGCCGCTCGTCATCATCACGAGCAACAACGAGAAAGAACTGCCCGACGCGTTTCTGCGGCGCTGCTTCTTCCACTACATCCGCTTTCCCGACCGGGAGACGATGCAGAAAATCGTCGGCGTGCATTTCCCGCAGCTCAAGAAAGCGCTGCTTAAAGAGGCGCTCGAGGCGTTCTTCGAGATCCGCGACGTGCCGGGACTCAAGAAAAAGCCGTCTACATCTGAACTCCTGGACTGGCTGAAGCTTTTGATGGCTGAGGATATTTCACCCGAAGTGCTGGCGAGCCGCGATCAACACAAAATTATCCCGCCGCTGCATGGCGCGCTTTTGAAGAACGAGCAGGACGTGCACTTGTTCGAGCGGCTGGTATTCATGTCGCGGCGTAAGCCGGGCTAGGCAAAGCGTGGGCAAGGCCGCCAAAGGTTTTCCGCCGGTCGTCGATGCCCAAGTCGAGACGCTGATCCTCGGCAGCTTTCCCAGCGTCGCATCGCTCGGCAAGGCGCAGTATTACGGTCATCCGCAGAATCACTTCTGGCGGCTGGTCGGTGCGGTGATCGACGAGTCGTTGTTCGAAGTGGCGTACGAACCGCGGTTAAAGACGCTGCTCAGGCATCGCATCGGCTTGTGGGACATCATAGGCACCTGCAAGCGCGAGGGCAGTCTGGACTCCAATATTCGCAATCCCGGGCATAACGATTTTTCGCGCGTGACCGGTGTCGCAAAAAAGCTGCGCCGCGTATGCTTCAACGGCAAGACTGCCGGCAAGATGGAACCGTTGTTCGCCGATTGGGGATTTGAGACCGTGGTGCTGCCGTCATCGAGTGCCGCCAATACGATGCGTTTTGAGGAAAAGCTCAAAGAGTGGTCGAGACTGCGGACGAGTGCTGCGGAATGTGTGGCATGAGTCTCGCGTGCCATACTTATCGGAATCAAGGAGGGGCGTCATGAGTAATGTGTCGTTGCAGGTTCATTATGTTCCTGAAGACTTCGCGGACCGCGTTGCACTGGCCCTGACCAAGTTTTTGCGTTTTCTCGCCGATGTTTTTTTTGCGGGACGCTACGGGCATCGTGCAGTAGTACTGGAAACCGTCGCGGCGGTCCCCGGGATGGTGGGCGGGGCATTGCAGCACTTGCGCTCTTTGCGCCGGCTCGAGCCCGACGCCGGCTGGATACACACGCTGCTGGAAGAGGCCGAAAACGAGCGCATGCACCTGATGACCTTCATTCAAGTCGCCCGGCCTTCGACTTTCGAACGCTGGCTAGTGCTGCTGGCGCAAGGAGTCTTTTACAACGGCTTCTTCCTGCTTTATTTGATCTCGTCAAAAACCGCGCACCGGCTGGTCGGTTACTTCGAGGAGGAAGCGGTCATCAGCTATACCGAATACCTGCGTGATATCGATAGCGGCAAGGATCGCAACATCCCGGCGCCCCAGGTTGCAATTGACTATTGGAAAATGCCGCAGGATTCGACGTTGCGCGACGTCATCGTCCTGGTGCGCGACGACGAAGCGAAGCATCGCGATGTCAATCACGATTTTGCGAACCGGCTGAAGGCGCGGTAGCTTCACCCATGCTGATCGAGTTCTTTTTAAAATTAAAGCAAGGCGGCCTGCCGGTATCGGTGCGTGAATTTCTTACGCTGCTCGAAGGGCTCGACAAGCGCGTCGTGAGCGGCAGCATCGACGATTTCTATTACCTGTCGCGTGTCTGCATGGTCAAAGACGAAGCGAACTACGATAAATTCGACCGTGCGTTCGGCGCCTACTTCAAAGGCATCATCGAGTTGCCGGAGGGCGCGGCCGCACTGATACCCGAGGAGTGGCTTAAAAAACTCGCCGAGAAGCACCTGACCGAAGAAGAAAAAAAACTCATCGAATCACTCGGCGGCTGGGACAAGTTAATGGAGATGCTGAAAAAGCGTCTCGAAGAGCAGAAAGGCCGGCACCAGGGCGGCAGCAAATGGATAGGTACCGCCGGCACCAGTCCGTTCGGGGCTTACGGCTACAACCCCGAAGGTGTGCGCATCGGCCAGCACGAGTCTCGCCATCGGCGTGCCGTGAAAGTGTGGGACCAGCGTGAATTTAAAAATCTGGACGATTCCGTTGAACTTGGCACCCGCAATATCAAAGTAGCGCTGAAACGGCTGCGCAAATTTGCGCGCGAAGGCCATGCGGACGAGCTCGACCTCGACGACACGATACGTTCAACCGCCCGCAACGCCGGTTACCTCGACATTAAAATGGTGCCGGAG
>JANYCE010000379.1 GCA_025360445.1 Betaproteobacteria bacterium | reverse complement strand
GGATCTCGACGCCGATTTTGTCGCGCGTATGCGCAATTTTCGCTGCGAGTCGGCAACGTTTCGGATGAACGTCGCGCTCAGCGGGTTGCCGGACTTCACGTCGCTGCCCGGATGCGCGGTGCAGGCGCACCATCAATCGGGGATCATCATGGCGCCGTCGCTCGCTTACATGGAACGCGCTTACTTCGATGCGCGCACACTCGGCTGGTCGCGGGCGCCGGTGGTTGAAATGCTGATCCCGAGCACGGTTGATGCATCGCTTGCCCCGCCGGGCCAGCACGTCGCAAGCCTCTTCTGCCAGCATTTCAGCTATGCGCTGCCCGGTGGCAATAGCTGGGATGATTGCCGCGAAGTGGCCGCTGATCTCGTGATCGACACCGTCAATCATCACGCACCCAATTTCAAAGCGAGCGTGCTCGGCCGGAAAATTTTGTCTCCGCTCGACCTCGAGCGCGACTTCGGTCTGGTTGGCGGCGATATTTTTCACGGCGCGTTGACGCTCGATCAACTATATAGCGCGCGCCCGGTGCTGGGCCATGCCGCTTATCGAGGTCCGCTCGCTCGTTTGTACATGTGCAGCGCGGGCACCCATCCGGGCGGCGGTGTGTCGGGAGTGCCCGGCATGAACGCGGCGCGCGAAATAGCGCGCGACTGGCGGGCGGGAAAGCTCAACGGCTGAGTGCGCGCCGCTAGCTCATTTGCCGCGGTAATACTGGGGCCAGCGCTGTTTGACCTCTTTCTTGGTTTCGTCGTACATATGGCAGGCGCCAATCTGGTACGGTTTCTTGGTAAGAGGTTTGCCCGCGTTGTACTGTTCACGCGCTTTGCCCGTTGCCTGAAAAGCGGTCGTGCCGAGCGGGCCCAGCAATTCGACAAGATGCGTGCAGCCTTTGATGCCGCCGAGAATTTCGAGCGTTTTTTTGCGCCAGCCGGCGCCTATCGTGACGCCTTTTAATGCTTTGAAGTTGGGCGTGATGTCGCCGCACGGCGAATACGGCCCGGCGTCGGTCACCGCTTCGGCATCATGGATCATCATTGCGAGATCAATGGTGAGACGCAGCCACATGTTGTGCACCGGCTCGCCCGGCTGGCGCGCGCGCCCGGTGTCGCGCGCCGACGTTGGATAAGTTTTGGTATCGACCAGATGACCTTCGATATCCCACAGGCCGTCTTCGCGCTGGTAGCCGCGGCATTCAATCGCGCGGTTATGCATGAGCTGGCGGGGGGCGGAAGCGGACAACGGCATGGCGTGGATACTCCTTTTAGGGCGACGGCAGATGATGCGGAAAAGGTTCGCGCACCCGGCGCTGTTGAAGCTCGCATAACAGCGCAAGTTTCTGCCTGCGCGAATAGCTTGCCCATTTCGAAATTTCGTCGAGCGTGCGGTAACAGCCGTGGCAGATGTCGCGCACCTCGTCGACGACGCAAATCCTGATGCACGGCGACGGCACGTCGTCGTCGATCATGCGGCTTTCGTTTTGGCCGAAATAGCACGCGCCACCCGTGACAGCGTCGGGCGGCCGAGCGCGGCGCAGATGAAATCGCCGGCGGCCATCAGTTTGGCCATATCGACGCCGGTCTCGATGCCCAGTCCGTCGAGCATGTACAACACGTCTTCGCTCGCCACATTGCCGGTTGCGCCTTTCGCGTACGGGCAGCCGCCGAGCCCGGCGACCGAGCTGTCGAAAGAAGCAACTCCGCATTCGAGTGCGACAAGCATGTTGGCCAGCGCCTGCCCGTAAGTATCGTGAAAATGACCGGCCAGCTTCTCTACCGGCACGTATTTCGCGACGTCCTCAATAACGGCCCGAGCCTGCCCCGGCGTGCCGGTGCCAATGGTGTCGCACACGGTTATTTCGTAGCAGCCCATCGCATAAAGTGCGCGCGCGACGCGCGTGACTTGCGCAGGCTTCACTTCGCCTTCGTACGGGCAGCCGAGGCACACTGACACATCGCCGCGCACGCGCAGACCGCGCGCAATCGCCTCAGCGCAGACTTCGGAAAAACGCGCGAGACCTTCGTCTACGCTGCAGTTGGTATTGCGCCTGGAAAACGACTCGGTCGCAGCGGCAAATACGACGACTTCATTGCAGCCGGCAGCGATCGCGGCGTCGAGTCCCTGGCGATTCGGCACCAGCACCGGGTAATCGACGCCGGGCTTGCGCCGGATGCCGGCCATCACCGCGGCGTTGTCGGCCATTTGCGGCACCCACTTCGGCGATACGAATGCGGTCGCCTCGACTACCGGCAAACCGGCATCGGTCAGGCGATCGATGAGCTCGATTTTGATTGCGGTCGGCACATTCTGCGCTTCGTTCTGCAGGCCATCGCGCGGGCCAACTTCGACCATTTTGACTTTTTTCGGCAATGCCATTCGAGGCCTCTATCTTTAGTGAAAACGCTTTAGCGCTTCTTCGATTTCTTTTTCGGCGCAGGCTCTATCCATGCGGCCTTGCGCTTCTCAAGGAAAGCTGACAGCCCTTCCTGCGCTTCGGTCGTGGCGCGGATGTCGGCGATCGTATTCGCGGTATCGCTGACCACCGCAGCGGTGATAACTGTATTTGCCACGCGGCGCACCTGATTTTTCGCGGCGAGGATGGCCTGCGGGCCGCCGCAATAAAGCTGCGACAGCATTTCGCCGACGCGCGCGTTCAGGTGTTCGAGCTCGACGATATCGTGCAGGAGCCCGATGCGGAACGCTTCCGCTGAATCGAACTCTTCGCCTGAAATAAAATAGCGCCGCGCATGCCGCTCGCCGATGGCCGCTACCACGTATGGACTAATCATCGCCGGCACGATGCCGAGGCGCACTTCCGACAGCCGAAACGTCGCATCTCGCGAACCGATCGCAATATCGCACGCGGCGACCAGGCCCACGCCGCCGCCGCGCACGGCGCCATGCACGCGTGCAATCGTCGGCTTCTTCATCGTATATAGCGCATGAAAAATCTGCGCCGAGGCAAGCGCTGCCTTGCGGTTTTGCGCTTTGCTGAACGCGGCGCTCTTCTTCATGTGCTCGATATCTGCGCCTGCCGAGAAGCTTTTGCCCTGGCCCATTAAAACCACGGCGCGAACGGCGGGATCCGCTTCGAGTTTTTTCAATGCGCCAATGAGTTGAACGCCCATTTCCGGATCGAACGCGTTATGTACCTCGGGACGATTTAAAGCGATTGTCGCGTTGCCGCTGGCGTCAATCTGAGTCAGTACTTTTTGGGCCATAAGAGGATCCAGTGGGCACTCGAGCGAGTGCCGAAAGCAGCGAATTATACGCGCAGCGTATCGCTGCCTGCCGCCGCCATCACATGCGAAACACCCCGAATGCGGTTTTTTCGATCGGTGCATTGAGCGCGGCCGACAGGCCGAGTGCGAGCATGTCGCGCGTCGCGAGTGGATCGATTACGCCGTCATCCCATAGCCGCGCGCTTGCGTAGTACGCGCTGCCCTGCCGCGCGTACTGTTCGAGTATCGGCGCCTTGAATGCCGCCTCTTCATCAGCGCTCCACGTATGGCCATTTTTTTCGAGTGCGTCGCGCCTGACCTGCGCGAGCACGCCGGCGGCCTGTTCACCGCCCATCACGGAAATACGCGCGTTCGGCCACATCCAGATAAAGCGCGGGTCGAACGCGCGGCCGCACATGCCGTAATTGCCGGCGCCAAAACTGCCCCCAATGATCACGGTAAATTTCGGTACGCGCGTGCACGCGACCGCGGCGACCATTTTCGCGCCGTCCTTGGCGATGCCGCTTGCCTCATATTTTTTACCAACCATGAAGCCGTTGATGTTCTGCAGAAACACCAGCGGGATTCCGCGCTGGCTGCAAAGCTGAATGAAATGCGTGCCTTTGAGCGCTGACTCGGAAAACAAAATGCCGTTGTTGGCTATGATGCCGACCGGATAACCTGCGATATGCGCGAACGCCGTGATCAGCGTGGCGCCGTAACGCGCTTTGAATTCATCGAATTCCGAACCATCGACAAGCCGCGCGATAATTTCGCGAACGTCGAATTGCTCGCGCGGATTTACTGGAATGACCCCATAGATATCGGCGGGATCGAGCGCCGGGGCTCGCGGCTCGCGCATGTCGAGCGCCGCCGGCTTGACGAGATTCAAGTGGCCAATCGCGCGGCGTGCAATCTCAAGCGCATGCGCGTCACTGTTGGCGAGGTGGTCGGCGACGCCCGAAGTTTTTGTGTGCACGTCGCCGCCGCCCAACTCCTCCGCGGTCACGATTTCGCCGGTAGCCGCTTTGACGAGCGGTGGGCCGGCCAAAAATATGGTGCCCTGGTTTTTAACGATGATCGTTTCGTCCGACATTGCGGGCACATACGCGCCGCCGGCAGTGCACGAACCCATCACCACTGCGACTTGCGCAATGCCGAGCGCCGACATGTTCGCCTGATTGAAGAAAATGCGCCCGAAGTGGTCGCGATCGGGAAACACTTCGTCCTGGCTCGGCAGATGCGCGCCGCCTGAATCGACGAGATAAATGCACGGCAATCGATTGGCCTGCGCGATTTCCTGCGCGCGCAAATGTTTTTTGACGGTCAGCGGAAAGTAAGTGCCGCCTTTGACGGTCGCATCGTTGGCGATGACCACGCATTCGCGGCCCATGACGCGACCGATGCCGGTTACGATGCCGGCGGCTGGCACCGCGTTGTCATACACGTCAAGCGCGGCGAGCGGCGAGAGTTCAAGCCACGGCGAAGCGGGATCGAGCAAGGCTTTGATGCGGTCGCGCGCGAGCAGTTTGCCGCGCGCGCAATGTCGTTCGCGCGCAGCAGCATCGCCGCCCTCACTGACCGATGCGAGTTTGCGCTTAAGCTCATCGACTCGAGCGCGCATCTGCGCGGTGGCCGCCTTGAACTCATCGCCGGAGGTTTTTAATCTGGAAAGAAATGCCGGCATGGCGCTCACCCGGCCTGAATGTGTTTGAACTCGACCCGTATATTGCGTGATTTGTCGCGCAAGCCGCGCGGGCGTGCCGGCTTGACCGCCTTCAGTGTGGTAATCATCTCAAGCACCACGTTGCGTTGAGATCTGAGTTCTTCGTACAAGTGGTCGAAGGTTTTGCCGGCATGGCGCTGCGCATCGACCGTCAATACGATGTTGTCGGTTTCCCAGTCGCCGCGATAGCCGTAGTCCGCGTACCAATAACCGCGCTGCGAGAAATACGAAAATGAATACAGGAAGAGCCGTCGCACATGCGTCGGATCTTCGTCGGCATCGTCGCTCGAACCATAGGGCACGCGGATGATCGCCGTCGCGCCGGGCTTGGCGATGCGGTGCAACTCCTGCATGAAGCCAAGGGCGTCGCGCAGATGCTCGAGTACATGGCTGCAATAAAATTCGTCGATCGAATCGTCGGGAAACGGCAAAGGCGTGCGTCCGCAATCGTCTAGATTGGCGACGACATTGACGCCGGGCAGCTGGCTCGAATCGAGGTTGATCCAGCCGTCGCGAATATCGGTGCCGCAGCCAACGTTGAGACGTTGAACGCCATCGATGCGGGCGGCCGTTGCCGGCGCGCGCCGGAAGCAGTTTTTCAGAAGCGTCGCGAACATGGTGCCAGCGATGATTGTCTGCGCATGCGGTTACCCCACTCGCTTCGCAAGCGCTCAAGCTCCGAATTGTACAGGTCGAGCATCGGCGCGCAGCTAAAACGGTCCGTGGCCAAGCCAGCGCTCGATCTGATCGAAGCGATCGATGCCCCAAAACGGTTCGCCGTCGATCAAGAAGTAGGGTGAACCGAACACGCCAAGCGTGATCGCTGTGTCGACTTCGTTTTTTAGCTTGTCTTTGACTGCGACATCCGCCAGCGCCGCGAGCACCTCTGCGCGCTGTTCGCCGAGCGTTGCAGCGATGTCGGCGGTAATTTCCGGGCTCGAAATATCGCGGTTGTCGACGAAGTACGCGCGCAACAGCGCGTGCGCGAGCCGCCTGGCGCCGACTGCATCCCGCCCGTTCAACCAATAAAAAGCCCGCGCCGGTGCTTGAGTCGCAATCGGAAATTTGGCCGGTTGGTTGTATTCGATGTCGTAAAAGCGCGCTGAACGCAGGATGTCGCGCATCGCGTATCCGCCTTTAAGCGGTAAAGTCGTCAAAGGCTGCGCGCCGGTGATTTTAAAAACGGCGCCCAGCAGAATCGGCCGCCAGTTCACGCGGCGGTTGTGTCTCGCTGCCAACTCGTCTATTTTCATCGCCGCTAAATAGCCGTACGGCGACGAGAAATCAAAATAGAAATCGATTTTTTGAGCCACGAGCGTCCTTTAAACGAACCGTTCGATCGCTATGGCAGTTGCTTCGCCGCCGCCGATGCACAGCGCAGCAACGCCGCGTTTCAACTGGTATTTTTCCAATGCGGCGAGCAGCGTGACGACAATGCGCGCACCGCTTGCACCGATCGGGTGACCAAGCGCACACGCGCCGCCGTGCACATTCACCTTGGCGTGCGGCAACTCGAGATCGTGCATTGCAGCCATCGTGACCACCGCAAACGCTTCGTTGATTTCGTATAAGTCGACGTCGTTCTGATTCCAGCCGGTTTTCTCGAACAGTTTTTTGAGCGCGCCGACCGGTGCGGTGGTGAACCAGTTAGGTTCATGCGCGTGCGTCGAGTGCGCGACAATTTTGGCGAGCGGCGTCAAGCCGCGTTTCTGCGCTTGCGATAACCGCATCAGCACCAGCGCTGCGGCGCCGTCGGAGATCGAACTTGAGTTGGCAGCCGTCACGGTGCCGTCCTGGCGAAACACCGGTTTTAATTGCGGGATCTTGTCGAGATTAGCTTTGAGCGGCTGCTCGTCCCGCGTGATAGTGGTTTCGCTTTTGCCGGCCTTGACAGTTATCGGCGTAATCTCGCCCGCGAACCAGCCGTTGCTGATCGCTTCCTGCGCGCGCTTAAGCGAAGTGATTGCGAAACCGTCCTGCGCTTCGCGTGAGAATTGATACCTGGCCGCGGTGTCTTCGGCAAATGTTCCCATCAGGCGGCCGCCGCCTTTTGCGTCCCTTTGGTAAGCGTCTTCGAGGCCGTCCAAAAACATATGGTCTTTAATTTCGCCATGACCCAGGCGCAAACCGCCGCGCGCTTTCGGCAGCAGGTAGGGCGCATTGGTCATCGATTCCATGCCGCCTGCGACCATGATGCGGTTCGTGCCCGCGAGCAACAAATCGTGAGCAAGCATCGCCGCCTTCATGCCGGAGCCACACATCTTATTGATAGTCGTGCAGCCGACCCCGGGTGGCAGACCGGCGCCGAGTGCGGCCTGGCGCGCGGGCGCCTGGCCCTGGCCCGCCGATAACACGTTGCCCATGATCACTTCCTCAACTTCTTGCGACGTCACGCCTGCACGTTCAACTGCCGCTTTAATCGCGGCGGCGCCTAGCTCCGATGCGCTGACGTTTGCGAAGTCGCCTTGAAATGCGCCCATCGGCGTACGGGCCGAACCCAATATGACTACCGGATCGTTTTGCATAGGCACTCCAAATCGGATGGTGCTTCAGTTAGTTTCGCTAAACAGCTCGCGCCCGATCAGCATGCGGCGAATTTCGGAAGTGCCGGCGCCGATCTCGTACAGTTTCGCATCGCGCAGAAACCGACCGGTCGGATAATCATTGGTATATCCCGCGCCGCCCAGACATTGAATGGCCTCGAGCGCCATCCACGTCGCCTTTTCGGCGGCGAACAAAATCGCCCCGGCCGCGTCCTTGCGCGTGATGTTTCCATTGTCACACGCGCGGCCGACCGCATAGACGTACGATTTGCACGCGCTCATCGTCGTATACATATCGGCAAGCTTGCCCTGCATCAATTGAAATTCGCCGATCGCCTGCCCGAATTGCCGCCGCTCGTGCACATAGGGAAGTACGACATCCATGCACGCCTGCATGATGCCGAGCGGTCCGGCGGCGAGCACGGCGCGTTCATAGTCGAGGCCGCTCATCAGCACGTTGACGCCCTTGCCGACTTCGCCCAGCACGTTGTCTGCCGGCACTTCGCAATCGGTAAAGACGAGCTCGCAAGTATTTGAGCCGCGCATGCCAAGTTTGTCGAGCTTTTGCGCGGTCGCAAAACCCTTGAACGCTTTATCGATGATGAAAGCGGTAATGCCGCGCGCACCGGCGTCAGCGTCGGTCTTTGCGTACACCACGAGGGTGTGGGCGTCAGGCCCATTGGTGATCCACATCTTGTTGCCGTTCAAAATGTAGCGGTCGCCTTGCCGGTCGGCGCGCAATTTCATGTTGATGACGTCGGAGCCGGCACCGGCCTCGCTCATGGCAAGCGCGCCCACATGCTCGCCCGACACCA
>JANYCE010000336.1 GCA_025360445.1 Betaproteobacteria bacterium | reverse complement strand
CGACCACCGCGACCGCGCGCGGATTAACGAGACGAGAAAAATCCTGCACGTGGCGCGAAGATGCGCCGACTGACTGGTCCACGGGAATCCCTCTATGACTTAAATTTGCGCGTCGATTTTACCTTGATTCATTTGCCTGCTGCCATTTACACTCGGGCTACGCTCTTCAAAAGAGCAGGCGCTTTTCGCCTTCAATCGATCACGGAGCAGGCGAGGCGCCTGTGCTACATATTTTGAAATGCGCTAGTCCTTATTCCGGGTTTGCCGGCCTGCCTCGCGGCACTCGTGCGGCGCGAACTCGCGAAATTTGCGGTAATCATCAAGGTCGCCGGCGTGCGCATCGAATAATGCGCGGAGGCGGATTTCTCATCCTTCCCTTGAAGGGGAAGGTGAGAATAGAGCGCTCGGTGCGGTCGCAGGTTGGAAACGCCTTTGCGATTTTATTAATGTAATTTTTTATGTAGCGCTAAAGTAACGGATGGATAAACAACATCGCAATGTGCTTGTGCTGTCGGGCACGCAGGCGACGCTCCAAATCACCGGCGTCACTATGGTGGCAATTACCGGGCTCGCTGGCTATGCGCTCGCGGAGAATAAGTCATTCGCGACGGTGCCGCTAACCTGTTACGTGCTGGGCGCTGCGATCACCACCATTCCCGCTTCATTTCTGATGAAGACGATCGGCCGGCGCGCCGGTTTTCAGACCGGCACGCTGATTGGCATGCTGGGCGCGGCGATCTGCAGCTTCGCCGTGTACATCGCGAATTTCTGGCTGCTGTGCGCCGGCATGATGGTGATGGGGATGTATAACGCGTTCGGCAAGTATTACCGCTTCGCCGCGGCGGACGCGGCGAGCGACTCATTTCGCGCAAAGGCAATTTCCTTCACGCTCGCCGGCGGCATACTCGGCGGCATTATCGGGCCCGAGATGGCAAAGCGGACGAAGGATTTTTTTTCTGATCATGTCTTCCTTGCATCGTATTTATCACTGATCGGCGTCTGCCTGCTCGCGACGCTGATATTGACGCGGCTCGATATTCCGCAGCTTGCGGAGCACGAGCGCAAAGATCCGGGCCGGCCCCTGGGCGTCATCATGCGCCAGCCGGTGTTTATCGTCGCAGTACTCGTGTCGATGCTGTCATACGGGATCATGAATCTGATGATGACTTCGACGCCGCTTGCCATGCATTCGCACGATCATCATTTTAACGACGCGGCATTCGTGCTCGAGTGGCACGTGATCGGCATGTTCGGACCGTCCTTTTTTACGGGCTCGCTGATTAACCGTTTTGGAGTGCTGCAAGTAATTGTTGCCGGCATTGCGCTGATGGTTGCGTGCATCGTAGCGGCACTTGCCGGCACCGCACTCGTCAATTTCTGGGTCGCCATGTTTCTGCTTGGCGTGGGCTGGAATTTTATGTATGTCGGCGGCTCCGCTTTGCTGACCGAGTGCTACACGCCGTCCGAGCGCGCGAAGACGCAGGCCGCCAACGACTTCATGATCTTTGTGACGATGGCGATTTCGTCGATGTCTTCGGGATTGCTGCTTAACAAGAGCGGCTGGCATGCCGTCAACTGGGGATCGCTGCCGTTTCTGGCCCTGGCAACTGGAGCGACGCTTTGGCTGATGTGGCGGCGGCACCCTCGGCCCGCAGCGCCCGCGCCCGCAGTCGTCGAGTGAGCGTTTTGTAATGCCATTCCGAGCGTTGTCGCGCTGCCTGACTGCAATATGCGTATGCGCTACCGAGCTGCTTGCGCCGCCGTCGCGCGCCGCAGATATCACTTATCCTGGCAGGCCAGTGCGTTTTGTAATTCCATTCGCCCCCGCCGGCAGCAACGACGTCGTTGCACGCATACTCGCGCATCAGTTGACCGACATGTGGAAGCAGCAGGTCGTCGCTGACAATCGTGCGGGCGCAAACGGCCGCACGCGAGCAGCGAACAGGGCTCCCGCTTGCGGGATGTGAACGTCCGCGAGTCGGGTGACGCGCCGTTGAATTTCGTGCGTGCGCGGCGCACATCTCCGGGGTCGCATCCCCTGAAGGGGTTCCCCTGCTCCGCCCTTCGACGGCGTATTGGTATTGACACAGTCGCCAAAGCGCCCGCCGATGGCTATACGCTGCTGATTGCTTCAACGACCTTCACGATGAATCCCGGCTTATACAAATTGCCGTTCGATCCGGTCAAGGATTTTGCGCCGGTTACCTTGATTGCCGAAGGGCCTTTGATGTTATGCGCGCACCCCAGATTCGCGGCGCGCAATGTCGGGCAGCTGATTGCGCTCGCAAAAACGAAACCGGGGCATTTGCAATACGCATCGTCAGGACTGGGCGGCATCGCCCATCTGGCCGGCGTGCTGCTCGAACGCATGGCGGGCATTTCGTTGCTGCATGTGCCTTACAAAGGCTCGGGTGCTGGTGTAATCGACGCAGTGAGCGGCCAAGTGCCATTAATTATCAGCAGCGTGAGCCCCGTATTGCCATTCGTCAGAAACGGCCGGTTGCGCCTGCTTGGCATCGGCGGACTTAAGCGCTCGAAGTTTTTGCCGGAGGCGCCAACAATCGCCGAAGCCGGCGTGCCGGGTTACGAAAGCAATATGTGGTGGGGCATCATGCTGCCCGCGCGCACGCCCAAACCGGTGTTGCTGAAACTCAATCGTGATATCCGGCAGGCAACCGACTCGCGCGCCGTTCAGCAACATTTCGCGGACCTCGGTATGGAGGTGCGGGTGTCAACGCCGGATGAGTTCACGCGCGTCGTCGCCGCCGACATCAGCAAATGGGCGGGCATCATTAAGGATGCCAGGCTGGATGCGGGCGGTGCGCAGTAAACTTATTGCAGCGGCTTTAATTCGCCAAGGATGGTCGGGATGAGTTCAGCCACGGTGGGATGAATGTTAACCGAGCGCTGCAGCACGGTGTACGGCGCTTTCGTGTACATGACGTCGAGTATGCAGTGGATCGCCTCGTCGCCGCCGACGCCCAGAATCGCCGCGCCGAGGATTTCGCGGGTGTCGGCATCCACCGTGATTTTCATGAAGCCCTGGGTCTCGCCTTTTTCGACCGCGCGCCCGACGCGCGTCATCGGCCGCATCCCGACGAGCGCCTTACGGCCGGACTTGCGGATCTCGTCGTCGGTCAGGCCGGCGCGGCCAAGCGGCGGAT
>JANYCE010000315.1 GCA_025360445.1 Betaproteobacteria bacterium | reverse complement strand
GACCCAGGTTACGCTACTCGATCCGGCGCAGAACTTCGCGCCCACCGAGCACGTCGTGGTGTTGTTCGACTATCCGCCGCAACCTTACATCAAAGTCGCGTTGATCGAAGCGCAGGGCGTTGTCGGCGGTACTGAGGCGGCCTGGATCGATGAAGCGCGCGCCCTCTCTCGGCGCAGACGCACTTGTGCGTCGTGAAGTTAAAGCGTTCTATCAACCGCCGGTGCGCGTCTACGACCCGACTTTCGCGAGCATGTTCTACCCGCGCTATCGCGATCCGGACCGCTCGTTTTATCCGGCCTATGGTTTCTCGCCGTTTCCATACGAGTACCGATGGATCGGCGGAGGCGACGTGCAAATACTCAAAGCCGTTGCAATCCGCTGTATAAAATCAGACGCGCCTGCGGTTACGCATGAATTATGTGCATCGATCGACAGGCAATTTTGGCGCGCCCGGCCCGATTCGAACGGGCGACCTTCGGCTTCGGAGGCCGACACTCTATCCAGCTGAGCTACGGGCGCTGTATCGCATGCACCACTGGTGCAGACAGGGTGCGAAGCATAGCGTTTTTCTCCAGTAGCGTCCAACCTCCGAGGGCTCCGCGTTTTACGATGCGCGACGATTGCCGTTATAATGCGTATCTTTCCAACGCGTTGCCGCAGGGATTTTTTCATGAGTGAAGTTCACGCCGACGAGCATTCCTCACCGATCAAGACGCCGAAACAGCTGATTACCGTAATCCTGCTGTCGTTTCTGGTGCCCATCATTTTCATCGTGATGTTCTCGCAGCTACTGACTACGGGTTTGGGCTCGAGAAAAGAAAGCCAAAGCGCGTCATCGCCTGAAACAATCGCCGCCCGCCTTAAACCAATCGGCCAGGTTGAAGTGACTGATCCCAATGCGCCCAAAGTCGCGAAGTCGGGCAAGGAAGTCGTCGACGGAGTCTGTAGCGCCTGTCATGCGACAGGCGCCCTCAACGCGCCTAAGATTGGCGACAAAACCGCTTGGGCGCCGCACCTGAAAGAAGGTTTGGAACGCCTCACGCAGAATGCAATTAAAGGCATTCGCCAGATGCCGCCGCGCGGGGGCAATCCGGATTTAACGGACTTTGAGATGGCGCGCGCAGTTGCATTCATGGCCAATCAGTCGGGGGCCAGTTTCAAAGAGCCCGCTGATAAACCGGCGGTGACCGATGCCAAAGGCAAAACGAAATAGTACGTCTGCCGTTTCGCACCAAGGCGCAGACGAGTCTGCGCCTTTTTTGTTCGCTAAACCTGCCGGCGCACCCTCTGCACATGCCATGTCCGGTTAAAAATTAGATGGCGACCTACGCAATCGGCGACATCCAGGGCTGCTATTCGACTTTACGGCGGCTGATCGACAAAATCGATTTCGACCCAGTGCGCGACCGTTTGTGGCTGGTCGGCGACCTTGTCAACCGCGGGCCAAAATCGCTCGCGGTGCTGCGCTTCGTTAAAAGCCTTGGCACGCGCGCGGTCACCGTGCTCGGCAATCACGACCTGCATTTGCTGGTCGTCGCTGCCGGCCACGTTGAGCCGCATCGCGGCGATACATTGCATGCCATTCTCAGAGCGCCCGACCGCGAAGAATTACTCGATTGGTTGCGCCGCCGCAAGCTGATGCATACAGCCGGGCGCTATGCGATGGTGCACGCAGGTGTATTGCCGCAGTGGTCGATTGCCAAAGCAATGAGCCTTGCGCATGAGGTCGAAGCCGCGTTGCGGCGCGCCGACTACAGCGAATTTTTACGCCACATGTACGGCAACAAACCCGATCGCTGGCGCGAAGACTTAACCGGTTACGATCGCCTGCGCGTCATCATCAATGTATTAACGCGTCTGCGCCTGTGCACCGCGGATGGCCGCATGGAATTCACGCACAAAGGCGCACCGACCGCCCCGCCGCGCGGATTTCAACCGTGGTTCGATGCGCCTCGCCGCCGCAACCGCGCGACGACCATCATCTTCGGTCACTGGGCGGCACTCGGGCTATATCTCGAATCGGGCGTCGCGGGTCTGGATACCGGCTGCGTATGGGGCCGCACGTTGACTGCATTCAGGCTTGGAGACCGGGCGCTTTTCCAGTGCGCCGCTGTGGCGCGGGCAGGTTGAGCGCAGCGGCTATGCGCTTGCCGGCCTCGTCCGCCAGCTCGCGCCGATGGCGGCCGTCGCAGTCAAGTGGCGGCAGGAATTGCAGATGCACGTGGATCACCGGCTGCGTAAGAATCAGCCGCAGCGAATCGAGCATAGTCTTGTCGCCAGCGTAGTCGGCCTCGAGACACAAGCTGCCGTCGCTGTGCGTATACCGAATCGCGACCGGGAAAAACCGCGCATTGCACATGAGCGCGGGTTGCAGCAACGACGCGTGAAAAGGCAACACGACATCGCCGCTCGTAATCGCGCCTTCAGGAAACACCGCAAAGGTATCGCCTTCGCGCAGTCCCGCGGCGATCTGCGCATTGATATCGAGCGTGTGGCGGCGCTGTCTGCGTTCGATAAATAGCGTCCCGCTCTTAGCGCACAACCAGCCGAGCAGGGGCCAGCGCCGGATCTCGCCTTTCGCGACAAACCGCATCGCATGCGCGGCGTTGATCGCGAAAATGTCGAGCCATGAAACGTGATTGGCGACCAGCATCGCTGGCGCCTCGCCAGCGCGCGGCGGATGTCCGCTGACGGCTAGGCGAACCGCGAGTATTGCGAGCAGTTGTCGTGAAAACCGGCGTATGTGAACGCGCCGCCGGGCCGGACTTGCGAATGGGAACACTATTGCGGCCAGGAGAAATGCGTGCAGGATATGCACCGCTATCCGCACTACTCGAATCGCGCGCCTGCTCAATGACGTGACTTGGATCGCGAACCTCAGGCTGTTGAGCGCTAAGTTACGGGTGCGCGTTCCCTGTGAGCGCGATACGTTTGCTGCGTGACGCGGATTTTATGCGCGCCCTGCCGCACTTGCCCCTGCCGGTTTTTACGCTCACCAGGGGGTCGAGCCGAAGTTCTGCTTGTAGAGCGCAACAACCTCGTCACGCGTGAACTGATGATTCTGCCCGCCGCGGTGCGAGATTTTCAAAGCGCCGAGCAACGACGCCAAGCGTCCTGTCACTGTCCAGTCGAGTCCGTTGGCGATGCCGTACAACAGCCCCGCGCGATACGCGTCGCCACAACCGGTCGGATCGATCACCGCTTCGGGACGCGCGCTCGGGATTTCAATCCGCGCCCCGTCCGCGTAGATCAACGAGCCTTGAGCTCCAAGCGTGACGATGAGCGCCTTGACATGTGCTGACAGTGCGTCGAGCGTCTGGCCGGTTTTATCCTGCAACAACTGCGCTTCGTAATCGTTGACTGTCAGGTAATCGGCCTGGCGCACGAACTCGAGCAATTCTTCG
>JANYCE010000386.1 GCA_025360445.1 Betaproteobacteria bacterium | reverse complement strand
GGCGGTTTCGTACTTATTTACCGCACTATCCATTCGCCTTTCGGCCAGATTTTGAAATCGATCCGCGAGTATGAGCCGCGTGCGATTTCACTTGGCTACGACGTCGCCAAATATAAGCTCTTCGCGTTCGTGCTCTCCGCGACGCTGGCGGGTCTCGCAGGTGCGACAAAGGCCGTCGTATTCCAGTTGGCGTCGCTGACCGATGCCCATTGGCATACGTCTGGCGAAGTCGTGCTGATGACGCTGTTAGGCGGGCTTGGCACGGTGTTCGGTCCGGTGGTCGGTGCATTCGTCATCATTGGCCTTCAAAACCAGCTTGCCGATAAAGTCGGATCGTGGGTGCAAGTCATCATGGGAGCGATTTTTGTGATTTGCGTGCTTGCTTTCCGTCGCGGCATCGTTGGCGAGGCAATGGCATTGCTGCGTAAAGTGCGCGCTTAGCGGATTAGCACGCGATATTTGGTGATTCCCTGGTGGTGGGGCACATGTTTTATGGCGCGCGAATTTGATCCGCAATAAAGTGCAAACTGTGTCGCTGCGTCCGCCGCCTTGCGTTTCGCCCTGCCGTTTAATCCGGTAAACTCGAGATCTTTCCGCGGCGTTCTGCCGCAAATTTCAAGCGAGGGTAGTAATGAAGGTCTTGGTGGCAATCAAACGCGTAGTCGACCCCAATATCAAGGTGCGCGTCAAAGCGGACGGCACCGGCGTGGAGACTGCGAACGTAAAAATGGCGATGAATCCGTTCTGCGAAATCGCAGTCGAACAGGCCGTGCGCATGAAGGAAGCGGGCACGGTCACCGAAATCGTCGTGGTGTCGATCGGCGTGCCGCAATGTCAGGAAACCCTGCGCACCGCGCTTGCGATGGGGGCCGACCGCGCCATTCTCGTGGAGGTCGCAACCGAGGTGCAGCCGCTCGCGGTGGCGAAACTTTTAAAAGCGCTAGTTGACCGGGAACAACCGGGGCTCGTGCTCATGGGCAAGCAGGCGATCGATGACGACTGCAATCAATCAGGCCAGATGCTGGCGGGGCTGCTGGGCTGGCCGCAGGCAACCTTCATCTCGAAAATAGTAGTGGCCGGCGATCATGCCGACATTACGCGCGAAGTCGACGGTGGTCTCGAGAACATCACCGTCAAAATGCCGGCGGTCGTAACCGCCGATTTGCGCCTTAACGAGCCGCGCTACGTGACGCTGCCCAACATTATGAAGTCCAAGAAAAAGCCGCTTGAAAATATCAAGCCCGATGCGCTCGGTGTCGACGTGACGCCGCGTCTCACAACACTCAAGTTCGAAGAACCGCCCAAACGCGGCGCTGGCGTCAAGCTCGCCGACGTGGCCGAGCTGGTCAACAAACTCAAGAACGAAGCGAAGGTGATTTGATGACTATCCTCGTCATAGCGGAACACGACAATAAAGAGCTCAAGACGGGCGTTGCCAATACCATTGCAGCGGCGTCTGAAATCGGCAGCGACATCAGCGTTCTGGTGGCAGGCAGCGGCTGCGCGGAGGCGGCGGCTGCCGCTTCAAAAGTCACCGGCGTCACCAAAGTTTTGATCGCGGATGCGCCGCAGTACGCAGCGCCACTTGCGGAAAATTTTGCGGCGCTCGTGCTGTCCATCGCAAAAAATTACACGCATATCCTGGCACCGGCGACCGGCTTCGGTAAAAACTTCATGCCGCGCGTAGCGGCACTGCTTGACGTCGCGCAGGTGTCTGACATCAGTGCCGTTGTTGCACCGGATACTTTCGTGCGCCCGATTTACGCAGGCAGCGTGCTGTCGACCGTGCAGACCAAAGATCCGATCAAGGTCATCACCGTGCGCATCACCGGATTCGATGCGGCGGGCGAGTCGGCGGGCGCTGCGCCAATCGAGAACGTCCCGGCGGTTGCCGACAGCGGGCTGTCGCAGTTCAAGGGCCACGAACTCACCAAATCGAGCCGGCCTGAACTGACGGCCGCGCGAGTCATCGTGTCGGGCGGCCGCGGCATGGGCAGTGGCGAAAACTTCAAACTTCTTGAAGCGCTCGCAGACAAGCTCGGCGCTGCGGTCGGCGCATCGCGCGCGGCAGTCGACTCGGGATTCGTGCCCAACGATTATCAGGTTGGTCAGACCGGCAAGATAGTAGCGCCTGAACTTTATGTCGCGATCGGGATTTCGGGCGCGATTCAACATCTTGCAGGCATGAAAGACAGCAAGGTCATCGTCGCGATCAATAAGGACGCGGAAGCGCCGATTTTTCAGGTTGCGAATTACTGGCTGGTGGAGGATTTGTTCAAGGCGGTGCCTGAACTCACAGCGGCGCTGTGAGTAGTGTGACGTGTGAGTCGGTGATTAAGCCGAATTAATGATTCAACGGACGCGTGCCTGACTGGAATTACCTAATCACGTGGTTACTTAACCACTGAATCGCTTAATTCCCGGCACTTCGACAACGGAGAACGCATTGTCCATTTACACCGCGCCGCTGCAGGACATGCAGTTCGTGATCAAGGACCTGGTCGGGCTGGCTGATATTACGGCGATGCCCGATTGCGCGGAGGTTACCGAAGACCTCGTCGATGCCGTTCTTCTGGAAGCCGGCAAGTTTGCCGCCGGCGTGCTCGATCCGCTGAACCGCGCGGGCGACAAAGAAGGCGCGAAGCTCGCTGATTCCAAAGTCACCTCGTCGCCCGGATTTAAAGCAGCATATCGCCAGTTCGTTGCTGCGGGTTGGAACGGGCTGTCGGGCGAACGCGATTTCGGCGGTCAGAGTTTGCCGCATGTCGTCTCGATGCCCGTGCAGGAGATGTGGAGCAGCGCGAACATGGCATTTTGCCTGTGCCCGATGCTGACATCCGGCGTGCTTGAGGCGTTGAAGCTTCAGGGCTCCCCGCAGCAAAAAGCCAAATACCTGCATAAGCTCACGGCCGGCGAGTGGACCGGCACGATGAATTTGACGGAGCCGCAAGCGGGCTCCGATTTGTCCGCCGTGCGTACCCGCGCAGTACCGGAAGGTGAGCATTACCGTTTGCACGGTACCAAGATTTTCATCACGTGGGGCGAGCACGACATGGTGGACAACATAATTCACCTGGTGTTGGCGCGCACGCCGGATGCGCCCGCAGGCGTCAAAGGAATATCGCTCTTCATCGTGCCGAAGTTTCTCGTCAATGATGATGGAAGTCTCGGTGAGCGCAACGAAGTGAAATGCGTTTCGATCGAGCACAAGATGGGCATCAATGCGAGCCCGACCTGCGTGCTGGCCTATGGCGACGGTAAAGGCGCAACTGGTTATCTGGTTGGTGAAGAAAACCGCGGGCTCGAGTACATGTTCATCATGATGAATCAGGCGCGGTTGGGCGTCGGCCTCGAGGGTGTTGCACTCGCGGAGCGGGCCTATCAGCATGCGCGCGACTATGCCAAGACACGCGTGCAGGGCCGCGCGATCGGCCAGAAAAGCGGCGACCGCGTGACCATCATTCATCACCCTGACGTAAAGCGCATGCTGCTTTTGATGAAAGCGCAGACGGAAGCGATGCGCGCGCTCGCCTATACCGCATCGGCCGCGCTCGACAAAGCCAATCATCATCCTGACGATAAGGAGCGCCGAAAAAATCAGGCGCTCGTCGACTTTTTAATTCCAGTCGTGAAGGGCTGGTGTACCGAGCAGTGCGTGGAGGTGGCATCAATCGGCGTCCAGATTCACGGCGGCATGGGTTTTATCGAAGAGACGGGCGCCGCGCAATACCTGCGTGATGCGCGAATCACGACAATTTACGAAGGCACCACCGGTATTCAGGCTGCTGATCTCGTCGGCCGCAAAGTCGGCTATGAGAAGGGAGCCACTGCGTTTGCCATCATCGATTCGATGCGAAAGCTCGACAGCGGGATCGTGGCGGCGAACAACGAGCAAACGAGAGTTGCGCGCGAAAATTTTCAGCAAGCGGTGGAAGGTTTAGCCGTCGCCACGCAGTGGGTGGTTGATAATTTTCCAAAAGATCCGAATGCAGTCGCAGCAGTCTCAGTGCCATTTTTAAATCTCTGGGGAATTGTCGCCGGCGGTTGGCTGATGGCGCGTGCAGCAATGATTGCCAACGGCAAACTGACGGGCGGCGGTGACTTGAATTTTTATCACTCAAAAATTATCACGGCGCGTTTTTATGCGGAGCACATTCTGCCGCAGTCCGCTGGCTTGGTGCGCACGGTAACTGACGGATCATCGAGCGTGCTCGCGCTCACAGAAGCGCAGTTTTAATCCGTTTTGCGCCGCGCCGCGTAGCGGTTGCGACTCCTTCAAAACTTTTAAAGCGTCACCGACTTTCAATCCGCCGTCATTGGTCAGTGGCCTGCTGGTGGTGGCGACCAACATCGCGCAGGTGGCCACCGACAAGCAGCAGGTCGAGCCTATGCTCGAAGCACTTGCCGATTTGCCCGACGAGTTGGGGCGCGTGACGCGTTTGTTGGGCGACAACGGATTCTTCAGCGCGGCGAATGTCGAGAGAGTTGCGTGGCGGCGAAGATCGAACCGCTGCTGGCAGCAGGGCGCGATAGCCATCACCCGCACTGGGAGGATCGATTCAGCGGCGGCGCTCAAGAGAGAAAAGGCGTTTTCACTGGGGGAACGGGCAAAAAAAATCCC
>JANYCE010000281.1 GCA_025360445.1 Betaproteobacteria bacterium | reverse complement strand
GCGCTCTGGGTGACGCCGACGCGTGACCAGAATTCATCCTGCCTTAGTCCAAGTTGCACGCGCATCTTCTGCGCACCTTTGCCGTTCGTAATTTTTGTGGTCGCCATTTTCGCTGGATAGTGGTGCTTCGCAAGCCGATTTGCCAGACTCGCTCTGCGTTGAGAAATTTATGGGTGTCATGCGGATGAATATATTTTACAGCGATTCCGGGCGCACGCAAGAATACTGAAACAACTGGGCAATCCAGCCAACGGTGGCGTCGCGTCGGCCGCCCCGAATTTGCGCTGGCATGCCGATCACTTCAGCACTTTACTTGTGAGAGCCGGTTGGCTACCGTAGGTAAATGGCGCTCAGAACTGACAATCAAGAACACGCCGCCGCGCGCAAGGGCCGCGGCGCTGCGATTAATCCGGAAGGGCGATTCGAACAAATCGCGCGCGAAGTCGTCGACGATGGCTGGGATACCGCTCCGGACGACGATTTACCCGCGCTTAAAACGCATGTCACAATTGAGCACGCCAAAACCATCATCTCCCGTAATGTGTCGCCGGACGTGCCGTTTACGCAGTCGATCAATCCTTACCGCGGGTGTGAGCATGGCTGTATCTACTGCTATGCGCGCCCGAGTCATGCGTATCTCAATTTGTCGCCGGGAATCGACTTCGAAACGCAATTGTTTGCGAAGGTCAACGCCGCCGGACTGCTGCGTGCGGAACTTGCAAAGCCGGGCTATCGCTGCGAGTTAATCTCACTGGGCGCCAACACCGACCCGTATCAACCGATTGAGCGCGAATACAAAATTACACGCGAGGTTCTCGAAGTGCTCGCCGCATGCGAGCATCCGGTCGGTATCGTAACCAAGAACGCCATGATCGAGCGTGATATCGACCTGCTTGCGCCAATGGCGGAAAAAAATCTTGTCCATGTATATATCTCGATCAACAATCTCGACCACGATCTCGCGCGCCGTCTGGAACCGCGCTGCACGGCCCCCGCGCGCCGGCTTGAGGCAATCAAGCGCCTGGCTGCGGCTGGCATACCGGTCGGTGTTCTCGTTGCGCCGGTGATACCATTTCTGACCGACCACCAGATCGAACCGGTGCTCGAGGCCGCCTATGCCGCCGGCGCGCGCAGTGCCGGATATGTATTGATGCGCCTGCCATATGAACTGAAAGACCTGTTTCGCAACTGGCTTGAATTACACTACCCCTTGAAAGCCAAGCATGTCATGAGCCGGGTGCAGCAAATGCGGGGTGGTCGCGACAACGATCCTGATTTTGGCAGCCGCATGACGGGCAGCGGTGAATTAGCGGATTTATTGCGCAAGCGTTTCGATATCGCATGCAGACGGTTAAAGTTCGACGCCGGTCGCCGGCATCGCGCGCCCGTGACAACGCGCTTCAAACCGCCAGTCGCCAAACGTCCGGATGACGGGCAACTAGCGCTTTTTTAACGCTCCGAAGAATAACGAATAAACAACAAGGAGGAAGATCATGAGCATTGGACGGCGCAAATTTTTAAGTGGTATGGCGGCGGTAGGCGGCGCGTTGCTGGCCGGTTGTGCGGGCGCGCCTCAGCGCGGCATGCACGGTTCAGGCACTCGCGTGATTGACGCGCACGCACATTGGCATTCGCCTGATTTTGTAGCCCTGCTCGAAAAAGAGGGGGCGGCTAACGGCGCGAAAGTGTCGCGCAATGCGCGCGGCCAGGTAACATTTAATTTTCCCGGCTACACCACGGTCTTCCAGCAGCAGTACATGGATCTCGGCATGCGGCTTAAGTACATGGACGAGACCGGAGTCGACATTCACGCGCTATCGCTGACGTCGCCGATGGTGTACTGGGCGCCGCCGAACTTTGGTTTGAAGCTCGCGCAGGTCTATAACGATGGCTTGGCTGCCGCGCACCTCCAATACCCGCAACGTATCTACGGCCTCATCACGCTGCCCATGCAGGCGCCCAATCTCGCAGTTCAGGAACTTGACCGCGCCGTAAATTTGCCTGGCATGCGAGGTGTTTACCTGGCGACCCACGTCATGGGTAAAAATCTCGACGACAAGTCGTTGTGGCCGGTGTACGAGCGCTGCGAGGCGCTTGGTCTCGCCATTCTGTTGCATCCGGTCGATCCAGTGGGGGCCGATCGCATGAAGGGCTATCACTTGCGCAACTTTCTGGGCAATCCATACGATACAGGCATCGCCGCTGCTTCTCTGGTGTTCGGCGGCGTCATGGATGCGTTCCCAAAACTGGAAGTTGTATTACCTCATGCCGGGGGCACTTTTCCCGCGCTCATCGGGCGCATGACGCATGGCTCTGGCGTGCGGCCCGAGACGAAGCACATGACCAAGGCGCCGCACACTTACCTGCGGCGGTTTCACTACGACACGATCAGTCACAGCCCGCAAATCATGGGCGACATCATCAGACTGGTCGGCGCGGATCGGGTCGTCATGGGAACCGACCATCCCGCTGATATGAGTGTTGAGCGGCCCATCGAGTTTATCGACAGCATTCCTCAACTCTCTGCGCACGAACGTGCTTTGATTCTCGGCGGCAACTCGGCGCGCCTCCTCAGAATCTGACCACTTCTTAAAAAAAGCCGAACCGGTGCCCGCATGAAACAGATAAATCGTTTAGTCTCCATCGCGGTTGTCGCAGGGTGTTTCGCATGGAGCGCGGCGAGCCGTGCAGCGGATAGTTATCCGAGCCGCCCGATTCGCCTCATCACGCCTGCTGCACCTGGCGGAACGACCGATTTTCTAGCGCGCCTGGTCGGTGCGAAACTTGGCGAAGCGCTGAAGCAGCAAGTGGTAGTCGATAATCGCGCGAGCGCGTCCGGTGTGGTGGCCGCGGACATCACGGCGCACTCGCCGCCCGATGGTTATACGTTGATCGTGGTCTATCATCAGCACACGGTAAACGCGGCGCTCAACCCCAAACTGCCCTACAAGGTGTTGGACGATTTCACGCCGATCACGCAGATGACCGCGGCCGGTTTGCTCCTGCTCGTAAATCAGTCGTCGCCGCCCAAAACGCTGAAGGAATTTTTGGAGTGGACGCGCAGTTACAAGGGGCCGCTCAATTTCGGTTCGGCGGGCATCGGCAGCGGCGGGCATCTCGCTGGCGAACTTTACAATTTGATGGCGGGCGTCAAGGCGCAGCATATTCCGTACAAAGGCACCGGGCCGGCATTGATCGACCTGATCGGCGGTCAGTATCAATATAATTTCGCGGGCATGTCCGGCGCGGTGCCGATGGTGAGGGCGGGCAAGTTGCGCGGACTTGCGGTCACCGCGCCGAAGCGACTCCCCGCTTTGCCCGACGTGCCCGCGATGGCCGAGGCGCTGCCCGGCTTTGAAATCGTCGGTTGGTATGGCGTATTCGGCCCTGCGAAACTGCCCAAAGCGATCTTGACCCGCCTGCACGACGAGATCGTCAAAATACTGCAGCGCCCGGACATCAAGGACATCATCGCGGGGGACGGCGCGGAACCCGTCGGCAATACGCCCGAAGAATTCCGCAAGTTTCTCGACGCCGATGTCGCCAAATGGGCGAAGCTCGTCAAAGAGAGTGGCGCGAAACTAAACTGATGCAGTGGCGCTAAAAATTATGAACCGGGGCCGCGAGGTGTGAGAGATGCTCATTGTCGATTCTTCAAGCGTGAAGCGATGCAGTAGCGGCCGGTTTCGCGCGTTGCCCGGTAAAATCGCCGCACACGATATGTCTGCATCGCGACGATTTGCAGCCGACATTTATATTTAATACTCCGGTTTTTCAAAGACCATTCCATTGAAACTCAGCATCCTCGATCAATCGCCGATCATCAGCGGCCACACCGCGGCACAAGCTGTCGCTGAGACAATCAAGCTCGCGCAGGCGGCGGAGGAACTCGGTTATTACCGCTACTGGTTAGCCGAGCATCACGCGCTGCAGGCGCTGGCCGACCCCTGTCCAGAAATACTTCTTACCCGCGTCGCCTCGGCGACGTCGACAATTCGCGTGGGCACCGGCGGCATACTCCTGCCGTATTACAGTCCTTTAAAAATTGCCGAACAGTTCCGGATGCTCGAAGCGCTGTTTCCGCAGCGTATTGATCTCGGTCTGGGGCGCGCGCCGGGCGGCGATCAGACCACCGCGATGGCGATGGGCGAAGGGCGCTATCCGACGGCGGAAAATTTTCCCGAACACGTGCAGTATCTGGTCGCATATTTAGACGATGCGATGCCAGCAGGCCATCCGTTTGCCAAGGTCAAAGCACAGCCGATGGGGCCGACTGCGCCTGAAGTATGGTTGCTGGGTTCGTCGGACTACAGCGGCGCGCTGGCAGCCGAGCTTGGCTTGCGTTTCGCGTTCGCGCACTTCATCAGCGCCGAGGGCGGCGACCGCGTGATGAGTGATTACAAGCGTAAGTATCAACCGTCTGCGCGCGAACCCGGGCCGCACTCATTGCTAACGGTATTTGCGATCTGCGCCGACACGGATAAAGAGGCTAAGCAGCGGGCGATGAGCGTCGATTTGCGGCGGCTTAATATGGATTACGGAATTAACTCTCCGGTGCCGAGTCAGCGTGAAGCCGAAACGCGTGCCTACACTGAGGTCGAGAAACAGCGCATCGCTTTTCACCGCCGCCGTGCGGTGATCGGCAGCCCGGATACCGTCAAATCGGAGTTGCTTGCACTGGCTGCGCGGTTCGAGGCCGATGAGTTGATGGTCATCACGATCACCGGCGATTACGCGACCCGTCTGGAGTCGTACCGTCTCCTGGCCGGAGCGTTCGACCTAAGCCGTACGTAATATTGCGTGCCGGCGTTCGCTCCTGAATAATGACTCACTCGTCCATTCAGGGCGGGTCGTTTTAACTTAACCAACGGGGAGTAGGCCATGCAGAAACTGATCTCGATACTATGCTTCGTCTTCGCGCTGTCGCCGCTAGCCTATGCGCAGGACAAAGCCAAGACGGATGACAAGAAGGCTGCGCCCGCGGCGGAGAAAGTGACGAAAGAACCCTCGCCGAAGCAAAAGGCGCAGCAGGAACGGATGAAAAACTGCAACGACAAGGCGACCGACAAAAAAGGCGACGAGCGCAAGAAATACATGAGCTCATGCCTTAAAGGTGAAGATGCCGGCGCCACCGACAAGCAGAAAGCGCAGCAAAGCAAAATGAAGTCGTGCAACAAAGATGCCGGCGACAAGAAGATGAAAGGCGACGAGCGCAAGAAGTTTATGAGCGAATGCCTGAAAGGGTGATCGTTTACC
>JANYCE010000237.1 GCA_025360445.1 Betaproteobacteria bacterium | reverse complement strand
CGACCAGATATTCCGGCGGATAGATGCCGCGTTTCACCGCCTCGGCAATGGTGAACGCTTCGGAGTGGCCGTACTTGAGCAGAAACTCGAGTTCGCGAAAGGTGACGCGCGCGTTCTGATGCACATACTCGCGAATTTTTTGTTTGGTGTAACCGGCCGCCGCCAGTGATTTCGCCACCGGCGGTGCAATCAAAATGCTCACCATGTTGCGGAATCCGTTAGGACCGCGTTCCGCCAGTCGCGCGAGACAGGGCTTGTTGGTCAGCTCCACACTCATGAACTCAAGCGCAGTCTGCGCCGGCGTCTTGTCTGGCGTACCGTAAATCGCCGGCGCCCAGCCCCACGTCACACTCGCGCACGCCGTTACCGTGCTGTCGTCTTTCTCGAAGCCGTGCTCGACATGGAACGGGTCCCACGGATTCTCCGCGTCGTTCTCGGCGAGCGTGAAACTCTGCGGGTAACCGAACGTGCCCATGTAATTGCGGCCCGGCTTGTAGCCCGCAATGTTTTTGACGATGAGGCCCAGCGCGCGCCCGATCGACGGATTATTGCCTTTCGAAATCAGGTGCGCGCCGCTCTCGATGCCCATCTTCTTGACCGCGGGCCCGTTGACCAGCAGATAAGGGAACACGCCCCACGTCGTGCCGATGTTGGCGAGGTTGTACGTATTGTCCGCAATCGCCTCTACCAATGCGATCAGCAGCGGCATGCATTCGGGGCTGCACCCTGCCATCACGCCGTTCGCGGCGATATTCCGCGGCGTGGCTACTAAATTGGCTTGCGGCAGTATTGCAATTTTTTCGTCCGGCGCGCGATCGGTGTGTCTGAGAAACGCTTCGACGCGCTCGACCGTCGGCGGAATGATCGGCAATTCATCCGTCCAACCCTGCTTCCTGAAGTGCGCGTTGACGGCATCGAAATTGCCTTCGTAGACAATTTCGCCGGCGCGGCGTGAGGCGCCGGGTGCAGCGCCGCTGCGACAATCGCGCGGCTTGGTCAGATGATCGACGATGCGTCCGAATAAAACGTTTTCGACATTGCTGACGACGAGATCTTCGGCGTGCACCCCGACCGCGCCCGGATATTCACCGATCCTGACGTTCGCCATGCCTTCGGCTTTCGCCACCGCCCTGGCAATCGTCGTGAATCCCGTCGTCGTAATCACCACGCTCGGGATACCCGCTTTTTCTGCTTCTACCGCCGGCCTCACCGAGGACGGAGTGCAAGTCCCTCAACCACCGTTGCCGGTAATGAGCGCATCGACGCCTTTGGCCTTGGCGAGCGCGGCAATTTCCCTGGCAACTTTTTTCTGCGATTCCGCATCGCCGCCGACGTAGACGATCGGGAATTCGGTGAACGGAATAATGTTTACGTTCTTGTATTTTTCCTTGAACAGGCGGCGATAGATCTGAAACATCAGCTCGCCCTTGAAGTGATTGTTGTACACCTCGCCGATCGTTTTGCCGTCGAGCGTGTCGAGATGGCGCGCGATATTTCGGGTCGTGCCCTGCGGCAGGCCTTCGGGGCTGATCACGCCGATCATTTCTTGCATTAAGTTCTCCTCATGGCTTTGCCGTACGCGCACGTTTCGAATGTATCATTTTTCCGATCTTTTTCCGGGAGGCGGCCTCGGCAAGCGTGAGCGATCCGGCAAATGTGTTTCTTGCTTCAGTGCACTAGGGCCGCTACGGGCTAAATAAGCTCTGCTGGAGCAGCGGATACGGACAGGCTCAGTGCGAAAACCAGTGCAAGTGCAAACTGATTTTTCGTAAACATTTAAGACTTCTCAGCTGAAGGTGCGGCAGATGCGTTCACCTGACGATTCACAGGTTACGCGCGGGACCACGGGGGAACAGCACATTTACACCCGATTGCCCGCGTTACAGAACGATTACGTTTGGATTGCCGGCGACATTATGCAAGCCCCGGCTTGACGGCGGTATCGCGCTGGCAGTAGCTTCGGCGTTCCCATCCGCCCCGCTATTTTATCCAGGAGTTAACCGTGTACGAAAGCTTCAAGAAGTTCGACATTCAGACCAGCGATCCGCAAGTGAAGATACACGGCGTCATTGGCGGCAACGGCCCGCCGCTGTTGCTATTGCACGGCAATCCGCTGACGCACGTGCACTGGCATCTCATCGCGCCGCGACTCGCCAAAGATTTCACCGTGGTGGCGACCGATCTGCGCGGCTACGGCGACAGCAGCAAGCCGCGCGGACTGCCTGACCACAGCAACTACACCTACCGGCGCATGGCGCAGGACCAGGTCGACGTCATGAGTCACTTCGGGTTCGACCAGTTTTTTCTCGGCGGCCACGACCGCGGCGGGCGCGCTGCCTTCCGCATGGCGCTCGATCACTCGGACCGCGTCACAAAGTTTGCAAGCTTCGACGTGATCCCGACGCATCACGTGCTGACGCACATCACGCGCGAGTGGGTTCTCAATTCATACCACTGGTTCTTCATGGCGCAGCCCTACGATATTCCCGAGCAGCTCCTGGCCGGCAAAGAGAGCTATTACATCGATAAAAAGCTAACGGCGATGGGCATCGGCAAAGGCGGCTTTACCCCAGAGACGCTCGCCGAGTATCGGCGCTGCTGCACGGCGGAGAATCTGCACGCTGTGTGTGAAGATTATCGCGCCGGCGCCACGCTCGATTTTGACATGGACAAAGCGGATTTCGAAGCGGGACGCAAAGTGAAATGTCCGGCGCTCATCGTCTGGGGCGAAAAAAGCCATACGGAGAAAATGTTCGACGCGCGCGTCGCGTGGCCGCTGTACGCGGAAAACATTTACAAGCTCTGCCCGTTGCCGTGCGGGCATTATCCGGCGGAGCAGGTGCCGGACCAGGTGTATACAGAGTTGAGCGCGTTTCTGAAATCGTAAAACGGGATACTCGTTTTAGTCGATCACCGGGTGGCAGACCCAGGGCTGGTTTCAATCTCCCCGTGGCAGACGGGGGGCTGGTTCATTCGCCGGTGGCTGCCCGGCAGCTGATCACTTTCTCTTGCGTCGCCAAGAGAAAGTGATCAAAGAGAAGGCGACCCCAGCGAGACGCGCCTGACGGCGCTCCCTGTGCTGCTCGCCATGAAAAACAGCTTCCGAAAACTCGCTCGAGGAATGAGAAAACACGGACTTGTCGAGTAACGCAAGGGACGCGAAGGCGCGGCTCACCACGGGGCGGCGGCGCATTACGTGCTGCCAATAGGAACGGAAACGCAAGGTGATGTGCGTCTAAGGATACCGTTTGCATGCGCCGCCTGGCGTCCCTACCCGCTCCACGCTGCGCGAGTCCGAGTCCGGACCGCTCCTCCTATGGGTTACTTTTCTTGGCCGCGCAGGAAAAGTGACCAGCCCCGAGCCTGCTACCCGGTGAACTAGGCAAGTCGCACTCGTTCCTCAATTCTTTCTCTCAGCCCCCTGCGCACCACCCTTAACCTGCCGCATGAGCTCACTCCGAATCTCGCGCAACTTCGCTTTGACCTGCACTGCATTGCCAGCGCCAATCCGGATCATCGCCTTTTGTCCCGCGGAGAGCGCTTCGAGCTCCGGGTCCGCGTATTGGTAAAGCACCTTGGGCCGCACGAGTTTAATCGTCCCCTCCACATCCGGCGTTGCCAACAGGTGATCTATCGCCGCGATCACCCGATCATTGAAATATATTTTCGGGTAGCCGAGCTCCTCATAAGCGCGCTGGAACAACGGATAAAAGTTAACGTACAGCACGACCGCTTTTTCGACATTGAGAGACGCGAGCAACTGTGTAAAAGGCGCATAACGCGCGGCATTGGCCGCATCGATGACGATGTTTTCGCCTGCACCTATGACGGCGAACGTCCTAGCGGGCGGCTTGAGGGGCATCAACCGCAGCGCAATCTTCTGGCGTGGAATATTGTCGACGGTGGCGGCGATGCGGCGCACAAAGTCGTTTGCCTGAAAGAGATCCGCGAGCGTCTTATCAGACAGCAAATCGTCGAGTGCATTTCTGAGCGAGGCGTCACTTTGATCTAGCGCCGGCAGAGGTTTTTCTTGCGGCGGGCGTTCGAGTGGATAACGGATTTCCGTTTCGGGCCCCTCTAATAAGCGCTCGGCGACCGGCGGGGGCAATTGCAAGTTCAGATCGTCCGGTGGCTTTACCGCGAGGTAAATAAAGTTGCCGATCACCCCCACGGCTGCAACCGCAATGAGTCCCCCCATGAATTTGGTCATACAGGCGTGCCCGGAATGCGCGCTGCTACGCGCAATACGCAAGGCGGGCAGACGTGCGGGAGGTTTTGCTGTACTGCCATGGCAAATCTTAGTGAATCGTTACATTTGAGTTCAAGCACCGCATTACGCGGCGAGCGGCGCGGCGCGAAACACCTGGCTGTAACGCATGTCAGATAAAACGACCTTATGAAAGATTTTCTCAAGTTTCGGACAGCAACGCGCCGCAATGCTGGCAATAGCCCGCGCGCGCCGTGTGATCGGCGCTCCCGCACGCGTCGCAGCGGAGCGGCCTCGCATGCTCTTCGCGGAAAGCCGAGCGCGTCAGCTCAGCGGTGACGATTCCGGTTGGCACCGCGAGAATGCCCCAGCCCAATAACATCACGAAACTTGCAATTGCGCGCCCGAGGCCGGTCTTCGGCACGATATCGCCGAACCCTACCGTGGTGATCGTGCTGATCGCCCAATAGACCGATACCGGGATGCTGGTAAAACCATTAGTTGGCCCTTCGACCACATACATGACCGTGCCGAGCAGCAGCACCAAAATTGCTACCGTGCCGATAAACACAAGAATTTTGCGCCGGCTCGCGGCGAGCGCGGCGCCAAGCGCCTGATACTCGAGAATGTACGACGCAAGCTTCAGGATGCGGAACACCCGCAGCAACCGCAGCAACCGAATGTCCATCAGCACGCCAAGTTGCGGCACCAGTAGAGCTAAATAGGTCGGCAGTACGGAGAGCAAATCGACGATGCCGAAAAAGCTGCGAGCGTAGCGCTGCGGCCAGTCGACGCATGCAAGCCGCGCTACGTACTCGACGGTAAAGACTGCGGTAAAAAACCACTCGAGCGCGTTAAAAATATTTGCATAGGGCCCGTCAGCACCTTGCACGCTGTCGAGCATCACGACGATCACGCTGGCGATGATAAGAACCAGCAACGCGAGATCGAATGCTCGTCCGGCCCGCGTGTCGGACTCAAAAATAACGCTGAATAATTTGCGCCGCCAGCCGCCTTGCGGCCGGCCGAACTGCGCGACGACTGAAGGTACCTCAGGTGCTTGCGACCTGACTCGGTAGGGGCTGGGTGGCGAACTCATGGCGCTAGTATAAATGGGGTTGGCATCTATCATTCTGGCCGGCTGACTGACCCGGGGCTGGTTTCAATCTCCCCGGGTGGCCACCTTAGCCCCCTTGCCCTCCAAACAAAATACCGTCAAGCCGACGAGGACAATGGCACCGCTATGCGATTCAAGAAAAGCTTTTTCTTCGTGCTCGCGAGAATATAAATCAGGTCTTCAGCAAAGCAAAGCTACGCCTTCTTCATCCATGCAATGCAGTAACCCTCGGGTGAAATCTCATCATCGCCCGCTATGAGTTGGCACCCACCCAACGCTTTCGGATTCTTGCCGGGTACGAATTGCGAACAATTCGAGCACTTCTGATCGGCGTTCGGCTTGTCTTGATACTTGAGCGAAGTCCGCATCGCCGGGTTCTTGGCGGCTGCGGCCCAGGTGGATACCGCAAC
>JANYCE010000200.1 GCA_025360445.1 Betaproteobacteria bacterium | reverse complement strand
ATTCACCGCATCCGACAATTGCAGGCGGCGCTGCTGCGCGTGCACGTAATCGCCTGCCGACAAAAACGCCCCGCCCATCAGCTTGCGCCGCGATGTCTCGGCATAATCGCCGGGCCGCTCGCGCAGCCATTGCGCATGCACCGCCCACGATTCGGCCAGCATGAAGATGCGCTGCGCGGCGCCCAGTTCCTGCAGTGTCGGCAACTTGATGTCGCGCACGTCCGCGCCTTCGCGCCTGAGTACTTTGGCAGCTTCGGCCAGTGCCGCCGTCACTTCCGGATGCGCGGGGATATCCTTCTCGTGAAAGTGCCGCACGAATCCGACGCGCAGGCCGCGCGCGCCGCGCTCGAGATCGGCGCCGAAATTGTGCTGCTCGACCTTCGCGCTTCCCGGATCGAGCGCATCGTGCCCAGCCAGCACGTCGAGCGCAAGCGCTGCATCGCGCACCGACCGCGCCATCGGGCCGATGTGGTCGAGCGTGAAAGCGAGCGGAAACACGCCGCGCCGGGACACCAATCCGTAGGTCGGCTTCAATCCGACGACGCCGCACGTCCCGGCGGGATTGCGGATAGAGCCGCCCGTATCGGTCCCCAATGCGAGCGGCAGAAAGCCCGCGGCCAGCGCGGTGCCGGAACCCGATGACGATCCACCCGGATGGTGATTGACGTTCCACGGGTTGCGCGCGGGCGGAAACGGCAGATCGAAAGATGGTCCGCCGATTGCGAATTCGTGCAGCGACAGCTTGCCGAACAATATTGCGCCGGCGGCGCGCAGGCGGCTGATGACTTCGGCATCGGCACGCGCAATGTTCTTCTGCATAATTTTCGAGTGGCAGGTCGTCGCTTCGCCCGCGATATCGATGATGTCCTTAATGCCGACCGGCACGCCGTGCAGCGGCCCGCGCGCGCGGCCCGCCCGTATCTCCTGTTCAGCTGCACGCGCCTGCGCAAGCACCGCTTCTTTGTCGAGCCTGATGAACGCGTGCATAGTCGGCTCGAGGTCCGTGATGCGGTCGAGCAGCGCCTTGATGAGTTCAACCGGGGACAAGCGGCGCGCCTTGTACGCGGCGCCAATCTCGGCAGCGGTCAGCCAGTGCAATTCGCTCACGTCGCACTCCTTACCCGCATCGGCGGCCACGGTTCGGCCGCGACGTTCTCCTGCGCGCGCAACGAGCTGTGTGCCAACACCGCACTTTGCGCAGCGACTGCAACGTCTTCAGGAAACTGCTTCACCGCTTTGCCGAGTCCTGCGGCGCGCGCAAGCGCTAACGCATCAAGCTTGGCGTCAGGTGGTTTTCTCACTGTCATAACGACTCCCGTAAATGATGCGAGTGGAACAGAAGCGAATTGTGAGTCAACGATTAAGTCGACTAACTATTTCAACTCCTTGCTCGCTTTTGTCCCTTTTTTCTACGTTTTTGCACTTGGTCGGCCACAAATTCAACTGCTTCGTCAGATTTTTCCTTTACAGACTCGTAAGCATCAACCACACGGTATTTATGTTGCTACACTCCAAAAACCTTCAGGGTGGCATCGGCAAATCCCTCAAGACCACGCCCCGTAATACCGGCTGCCCGTTTCAAGTCTGGCATTTCCTCATAGATATACACGCCAGACTCGCCCTTGAATAAGTCATTGAAAAGTTCCTCCTTACCAGTCCAATATGACACAAAAGTCTCACAGCGGGTATTGGCGTAATCAAGGTTCGCGCTGAAACCCAATGTCGCGGACTGATTGATCAATCGTCCCATTCCGGCTGATTCGATCCGGATGCCACGGCACCCTTTCATGACTAACTGACCCGGACCGTGAAAGACAAGGAACCTCAACTGCAATGTCAGCCAGCTTTGAAGACTACGCAAACGCCAGTGTCGTGTGATGCGTATGGGATTGCTTCGATCCTGAATCACTCCGGCAAGAGAGCGTGGCTGACAGACGAAGGCGGTGCCTTCTGCCAAGTCGATGATACCAACTTCGCTCAGAGGATCTTTGGTTGCCGAGATAACAACTGGCTCAGACCCGGCAGGACTGACTCGGGTCAACATGAACATGCCGGACAACAGACTGCTGAACGGAATGCTTGAATTGAGCAACCACTTTGTTTCTTTCCTGGCTTGCAGCGACGTACTCTGCAAGTACTCCGGCTGAATGAGTAATTCCTGGTTCTCGCCAAGCACGATTGCGCGTGAAACGGCGGATATTTTGCCTCTGTCGCGAGTTGCAACCCCGTCTACCTCGAGTAGAAGTATGCTTCCGGATGCTGAAGGCAACAGGCGTATTGGAGGGCGGCCTGCGGCCCATGGTGCGATGATGAAATAGAAGAATACTTTGATAGCAATCGGAACCAAAATAATACCTAACAAAATCCAAAGGCCAACGGGCAGCTTTTGGTAAATAAGGGTTTCGGTCTTCTGGAAAAAATTTTTGTTAAGTTTTTCGTCGATACTTGATATTCGGGTATTCAACTCATGCATAGCTCCTAGCGTACTTGCCTTGGCCTCTGTCGCCATATTAACCACTTCTTTATAGCCACTTATCTGAAGGTCGAGGAGCTTAATCTTGATTGAAATTTCCGATAACGGATTCTTCCGCGCTATCGGATGTCTGTACCAGAGCGAATCTCGCTCCAATTGCGCCGAGTTGAGCGTTGATAACCGCGTAGATATATTCCGTGTTAACGATTCAGTTTGCTGGAAAATCTCATTTTTCTTTGCGACTAATCCATCGAGCTCGTTTTTGTATTCCGCGACGGCCTTCAATTCACCGCTGATCCAATCCCCTCCAATGAGAACGGCAAGAATGAGTAGCAGCGTGGTTGCCTTCTGAGCCAGCCATTTGGTAATTCCTGAGAGAAATCTGTTCACAATCTATGCCCTTCAACCCTTCGCCCTTTAAACAAAAGCTAAGATCAGAAGACCGATCCCAAGGAACGCCATGGAAAGCCACGATAACAATCCATCAAACGCAGTGGCTCCCATCTTTGCCCCAAAGCTCCGAAATTCTTCGACGCCGGCTGAATTCGTCCGACCGTACTTGCGCTTTTCTCTCCATAGGAATAAGGCAGGCCCTAAAATCACCAAAGCGTATCCAAGAACTGGAACAGAAACGAAATCCATGATTTTCATCCCTTAGAATGATGCGAAGCGAGCAGCAGCGCACCCCAGCAGAATGCGGCCAGACATCGCAAGCCGTTTTTTTGCATTTTTTATCGGCACAAGAAGAACAACAGAACGAGCTTCTGCCTACCCCGCAGTGGTGTCAAGGATACAGGGCGAAGTTAAACTGCACCGGATGACTTTGCACGAGCGCCGGCTCACGATTCCGATGGCATAAAACACAAAAATTGAGGGAGAGATCATGCTGAATTTCACACGTCGCGCGGTGCGCATCGTCGCGCCGCTCGCGGTTGTCTGTGCCATTCTCAACGCGCCAACAGCGTTCGCGCAAAACGAATTGGAATCCGCCAAGTCGGCGATCGCGGCGCCCGTGATGGGAGCAGCGTCGCGCGCGGTGCCCGCCGAGCAGCGTGTGACCATGCAGCCCGGCACCAACATCGTCAATACCGCCGCCGCGCAGAAAGCGGGCGGCGTGCCGCAGTTCCAGGTCGACCCGTTCTGGCCCAAGCCGCTGCCGAACAACTGGATACTCGGCCAGGTCTCGGGCGTGGCAGTCGACAAACGCGGCCACGTCTGGATCATCCAGCGTCCGCGCTCGCTCTCTGAGCGCGAAGCCGGCGCCCAGCAGAATCCGCCGTGGAGCAAGTGTTGTTACGCCGCACCGCCGGTACTGGTGTTCGACGACGCCGGCAACCTGTTGCGCGCATGGGGCGGCATCGGCTCTGAATATGAATGGCCGGAGGTCGAGCACGGGATATACGTCGACGACAATGATTTTGTGTGGACAGCCGGCAGCGGAGCCAAGGATTCGCAAATACTCAAGTTCACGCTCGACGGGA
>JANYCE010000196.1 GCA_025360445.1 Betaproteobacteria bacterium | reverse complement strand
CCGTTCGAACGTAACGTCGGCGGCCAGCAGACCGGCTGAGCCGGCCGCCAGAAAAATACCCCCGATTACAGGCGCGAGTGCAGCGCATTTGCCCTTACGCATTACGCCAAGAGCTTGCTTAATGAATTTGATCGTTTGCATACGATTCCTCCCGAGTGTCGATTATTGTGGTTTCTTATTGATACATAACAAAGGTGCAGATCTTGCAATATAACATTCCGTAATTGTTAAGCCCGTCTCTTGATGAGTTAATACCGGCAACGTGGATTGACCTTCTCCGCCCGACTCACGGATACTCTCTGACGATCTTTCATTATTCGACCACCAACCAGCAAGGACAAACCCATGGCCCAGCCCGTTGACCCCAACGATGTACTGATGACCGGCGAAAATTCTTTCATCCGTTTAAGCGCCGACGGCGGCAAGACGCATACTTCGCGCGTGAGCCATTGGCGCGTGCTGTGGTGCCCGGCCGGCGCGGGACACGCGATGTTTTTGCAATCGCCGTTAATTGATAACCGCGTGCAGATATACAGCGACAACATTGCCGTTGCACGCTGGCTTCAGCGCACGATCGAGACGCTGCTGTACCCGCCGTTCGCGGATGTCGCTTTGCCGGTGTTGGCCGCGCACTTCGAACGTTCCGGCGATACCCAGTCGGCGGCCGTCGAAACCGTCGATTCGGCGATCGACAGCATCGTGCTGACATGGCATGACTACATCGAACCGTTCGTGCTCACGATGGCGCCGGGCATGGGCAACCGGCCGATCGGCGTCTACAGCACTTTCTTCCCCGCCAAATCCGCGCAGATTGAAATGAACGGCCAGTTCGCGCCGCACGCGACATGGCTCGAGATGCGCGGTGATCGCCAGTCGTCGAGCGCATGTCTTGCGTTGTCGGAGACGTGGGTGAAGCCGCGCGTTGTTTAAAGTTTTGGCGGTGGCAACTCCGTGAACCGTTGAGTTGACCAAAAGGCTGATTGCGAAATTGCTCACTGCTGATGATCCGGGTGACAAACAGTCAGTTGCCGGAAACGCCTGAATACTAAGCCGGTTTTTTATGAAGTTTCATCGCCTTTGTTGCATTGCAAAGACGGCTTTTTATGCGAGCGCTCCAAGGCAGCGAAAGCCGTGCATTCAGCGTGCGCTGCACCATGTGCCTGCCTGCACCATGTGCCTGCGCTGCACCATGTGCCGTTAGTCACGGGCAGCACATGGTCTTCCTTCTAACATCGGGCTCAATGCGTGCGGATCGTCCTAACTCTGTAATAATCCGGCCGTAGCATGCGATGCGTGTTCAAACGCACGAGAGCGGTACCGCCAAGGAGAGGAAGCGCGCATGATGCTTCACGATGCAATTCGCAACGCCAACTCACAGCACACGGTTTACTTTTTGCTAACCGCGTATCTCGACACGCTGCAGTTCGGACGGAAGTTGCCGGAGCATCTGACTGTTTTGCCCATCGTTGGTTTACGGGATCTGGAATCGCGCTTCGAAAAACTTGTCGCTGAATTCGAGTGCGAATTGCGGCTGCCGAATTCGCATAAGTTCTTTGTGCTCCTTGAAGCAGTCGGAATCTTCGATCTCGCCGTAGTGCGGGTTTGCCAACTCCTCAATGAGCACGCCGATCAATCGGCGGACGGCTCAAGTTCGGCCGACCCGCACCGAGTGCAGCAAGCCAACGCTGCCTAAGGTCGAGAAGCTCAAGCGGCGCATGGCAATGACGCTCGCATGTCCGGCGAAAGGTAAATCAATTGGCGTAGGCTTACCACCGAGGAAGAACGGCATGGATGAACCCAAAGAAAGCGGGCCGGGCGTTAAAGTGCTGGGCGAGCGGCCCAGCCTCGATCAGCCGGAGCTGCCACAGCGACCGTACGAGTTTGTGATGGAAACCGAAGTTGAGTCGCTGGAAAAGATGCACAAGGTCGCGCGCCATCGCAAGTTCGAGATTCACGTCGATGAGCCGGCGCATCTCAAAGGCGACGACAACTATCCGCAACCGCTTATTTACGTCGCTGCCGGGATCGGCGCCTGACTACTTACCCAGGTGTCGCGGTACGCGACCATGACCAAGACCAAAATCGAAAAGGCCAGGATAATAGTCATCATTCACTGGTATCTGAAGGGATCGGTAATCAAAGGTACTGTCGAGAGCGGCTGCAAAGAAGTGGAAACGCATCTGGAGGTGGATTCGGCGGATGATCCCGCCAAGATCCGGCACGTCGTCAAATGCGCCAAGCTCGGTTGTTTCGCGGAGCAGATGGTAGTCAAGCCGGTGCCTCTCGTCAGCACCATTAAAATCAACGGTGAATCATTTGCGTTGTGAATTTAAATTGCTCACGGGCATGATCGCGGCTGCGCTCGCGTTCGCGTCCGCGTTCACGTCTAATCTCAGCGCGCAAGGCATCGCTGCGGCCGCATACCCGGTGAAGCCCGTGCGCATCATCGTGCCCTTCCCGCCGGCCGGGCCCACCGACTACATTGCGCGCGTGCTCGCGCAGAAGTTGACCGAGGCATGGGGGCAATCCGTCGTCGTCGATAACCGCGCTGGCGCCGGCGGCAACATCGGCACCGAAATGGTGGCGAGATCGGCGACCGACGGTTACACGTTGCTGGTCACCACCACCTCGATGGTCGTCAATCAGAATCTGTTCGCCAAGCCCGGTTACGATGCGATCAGGGATTTCGCGCCGGTTACCAATGCGGCAAATTCACCGATCCTGTTTTTTGCACACCCCGCGTTTCCCGGCAAGACGATGCGCGACGTGATGCAGATCGGTAAAACCAAACCGGTGAATTTCGCCTCCGCCGGCAATGGCACTACTGCGCATCTCGCTGGCGAAATATTGCGCACCGCATACGGCGTGCCGTTGCTGCACATCCCGTACAAAGGCGCCGGACCCGCCATCACCGATGTGCTTGGCGGGCAGGTGCAGATCGGCGCCACCGCGCTGCCGCCGCCGGTGCCGCATGTGCGCGCAGGCACTTTGAAGGCCCTCGGAGTGACCAGTCATAAGCGTTCGACTGCTTTGCCGGACACGCCGACGGTCGCCGAAGCGGGATTTGCCGGCTACGAGGTGGACAACATGGTCGGTGTGCTCGTGAGTGCCGGCACACCCAGGCCGCTGATCGCCAAACTTAATGCCGAAATCGTGCGCATTCTGAATCTGCCGGACGTGCAAAAGCGTTTCGCGGACGTGGGGTTCGACCCGGTCGGCAATTCGCCGGCGGAGTTCGGTGTTTATCTCAAATCAGAGATGACAAAATGGGCGCGGGTCGTCAAGGAGTCGGGCGCCAAGGTTGATTAGCGCGACGCGCATAGACGCGAGCGTATGTGAGATTGATCCCAATTTTATTTCATTAGCCGTGTTAAGTTGCCGCACCGATTTCTTCTACTTGTCTTGGAGTTCCTTTGCGTACTCGCGGTTCAAATTGAGCGGTGATCAAGAATACGTTGCAGCGTTCATGAACCCGTTTATTCGGCGGCGTCAATTGCCTCGCGTCTGCGTGCTCGCGCTGCTGGCGGCCGGCGCGGCGTCCGCACAGACCTATCCGGTGAAGCCGGTCCGCCTCGTCGTGGTCTCAGCACCGGGCGGCACGACCGATGCGCTGGCGCGCGCGTTCAGCCAGCGTCTGACCGACAGCCTGGGCCAGGCATTGGTCGTCGATAACAAACCGGGTGGCGGCGGCGTGATTGCCGCGGAGACCGTCGCGCACGCGGCACCCGATGGTTACACGCTATTGCTCGCAAACCTGAGTCACTCGCTGATGGCGACGTTGCATTCGAAGCTGACGTTTGACCCGTTACGCGACTTCACGCCG
>JANYCE010000158.1 GCA_025360445.1 Betaproteobacteria bacterium | reverse complement strand
GAATTTCGAATCTGATAATGTTTCCATCTTGGGGTAACCTCATCGTTCGTTTCGAACAACCCCTCGGATGAGGGGGCGAGGTTACATTGTGTATCCCAATCACCATCACTGCTTTCTCCGCGTAGCGGCTTCGTCCAACATTCTGTTTTGTCTCACGAACCTCCACGCTCGCTAGTTGCGTAGCTGACAGGCACGCAAGTTGCGGTCATATCACGGGTTATCGATGGAATGGATATTCAATCCATAGGCCGTTGATTTTGAATTCTCAATTTTCAGTGGAGGCAAGATGCTACAACGCGATACTTTTTTTGGCCGTAACCCGCAAAAAACTCCGGACGTTCCGGCCAACGCTGCAGCAACTTCAGCGGTTACGAACGCTGCGCCCGGCGCGGCAACCAATACGACAACGCCGCCAGTCGACGATCGCCGCCCCGCAATCAAGCCTCCATCGGGCAGACCAGGCGAGACTCAAGGCAGCCAGTTGATCGTCGGGCCGAACATTAAGTTAAAAGGCGTCGAGATCACCGACTGCGACACCCTTGTCGTCGAAGGGCATGTCGAAGCCACGATGGACAGCCGCATGATCCAGATTGCCCAGCACGGGACGTTTTCCGGAACCGCAGGAATCGACATTGCGGAAATTCACGGCGGGTTCTCGGGTGAACTTACCGTTCGCAAGTGCCTGACCATTCATGCGACCGGCCAGGTCAGCGGAAAAATTCGTTATGGCAAACTCGTCATCGAAGAAGGTGGCGAACTTACCGGCGACGTGAAGAAGCTTGCCGAGGATGAAAAAAGTTTGCGCATTCAGCACGTGTCGGCCGGTGTCCGCCCGGCGATGTCGCCGCACGGCACTTAATCGTACTTCGGGGAGCGAGGCCGCCGTTGCGTAAAGTAACGGCGGCTTTTTTGCGTTTCAAGAAATGCTGCGCGACCATCAGAATCGAACCGCATCCATGATCGACTCCTGACGCCAGTCAATATACGTTTTTGCGCCGCTCCACAGGAACGGTGTTACGGACAGTGCTTGTAGCTGTAGACGACGCGAGTATCGGCGTGCTGTCACCAATGCGGTTTGCCGCAACGCCGGCGCCGGTTTTGCGTTAGGTATACTCAGCGCTTCCTCTCGCCTAACCTCACTGCACTCGCCCTACTCCTTGTCCGCCACCACTGCCGCCCCTCGCCGCTGGTTCGATTCCCTGCTTGCCTGGTATTTCGTTGCCATCTGGGGTTCGGGTTTTCTCGCGTCGAAAATCGGCATGCTGTATGCCGCGCCGTTTACGTTTCTGACCGCGCGTTTTTTGTTCGGCATTGCATGCATGATTCCCATCGTGCTGATCATGCGACCGCGCTGGCCGGCTTCGCGTGTTGAATTCGCCCACGTGATCGTCGCCGGCCTGCTGATGCATGCAATCCATCTCGGCGGCAGTCATTACACGCAATACCTCGGCGTTTCAGCCGGCATCACCGCCGTGCTGCTGACGGTGCAGCCGCTGTTGACGGCGCTCATTGCATCGCGCTGGCTGGACGCGCGGCTGTCCGCGCGGCAATGGCTCGGCATCGCGGTCGGCTTCGCGGGGGTGGTGCTGGTGGTGTGGCACAAAATCGATATTCGAGAAATGACACTCGCCAGCCTGTGCGCAGTGATTATCGCTTTGCTCGCCGTCACTGCCGGCACTCTTTATCAGCGCGTGTTTTGTCCGCGCGTGGACTTGCGCACTTCGTCTCTGCTGCAATTCATTGCGTCGGCAGCCGTGCTCGCACCGCTGGCGTGGCTGGTTGAAGATTTTCGGATCACGTGGGCGTGGCCGCTGCTCGCAGCAATTGTGTTTCTTGTTATTTGCGCGTCAATTCTCGCGGTGAGCGCATTGCATACGCTCATGCGCCGCGGTGAAGCAACCCGCGTGACAAGTCTCTTTTACCTGACGCCGGTATTTGCAGTGGTGCTCGAGTTCGCGCTATTCAAGGTGGTGCCGAGTGCCGTGTCCGTGCTCGGCATCGCGATTACCTGCGCGGGGGTTGCGCTCGTCGCATGGAAACGCGATCAGCCGGCGCCGGAGTGAAAGCGCAGCGAGCAACGCAGTACAGTTAGCGTGGCCGGTCGCCAGCCAGCGTAATCCGGTGCATCACGCGCCGGTAGCCGTGGTAATCGTTGAGCGGGTAATGCTGCGCGCATCGATTGTCCCAGAGCGCGATCGAGCCCGGCCGCCAATTGAAGCGGCAGGTGAGCTCAGGCTGAATCTGATGCTCGAACAAATAATTTAATAGTGGCGCGCTTTCTTCCGCGGTCCAGCCTTTGAATTGTGCGGTGTGCCCGGCATTCACATAGAGCGCCTGGCGGCCGGTCTCGGGATGGGTGCGAACCACCGGGTGCTCGGCGTTGTATTCCTGTTTGGCGTCGTCGCGGCCGTCAGTTTTGACGCGATCTTCGCGCGTCTTGCTGACGTCGGCGTTCGCTGAACTCGCAACGCCGACCAGGCCTGCCAGCGTTTGCTTCAAACCGTCAGACAACATTTCGTATGCGAGATATTGATTCGCGAACAAGGTGTCGCCGCCGGCCGGCGGAACTTCACGCGCGATCAGCAACGTACCCATCGGCGGCGCTTCAAGGTAAGTCGTGTCTGAATGCCAGATGCCGCCGAAGTTGGCGCGCTCGTGCTCGAGTTTGACGACCGGCGTTATGCACGGGAAGTCCGGCAGGCCTTTGACGAACGGATACTCGACCGGCACGCCCAGCGTCTGCGCGAAACGCATGAATTGTGCTGAAGATAGCGCCTGGTCGCGAAAAAATATCACGCAGTGCGCAAGCCATGCGCGCCGTATTTCAGCGACCGTCGCGGAAGCAAGCTCTTGCGTGAGATCGATGTCGAGGATCTCGACGCCGATCGCGGCACTTAATTTATTGACTTTCATATGCGCTGAACGAGTGTTCCTGGCGTTGTGGCAGCACGCGCGTCGTGCCTGCGTCGCAGTGCCGTTGATTCGGTGCGAACGAGTATACCGAAGAGCCCCGCAGCGCGCAGTCAGACGCCGCACACCGGAATTGCGCTGCAACGCAGGTAAAATCGCGATTTCCTCCGTGGCGCCGCCCGCTCTGTGACGCTCCCTTCTCTGTGACACTTCCTTTCGTCCTGCTGTTCACCATCACACTGCATCTCGCATTTGCGGGCGCCCGCGTGACGCTATCGTTATATGCATTGCACCTCGAGGCTTCGCCGTTTACGGTCGGCGTCCTGCTGTCGCTGCTTGCGCTATTGCCGATGATTTTCTCGGTTGCGGTGGGCCGTCTGATTGATCGGATTGGCGTGCGAAAACCGATGCTGATCGGCGCCGCTACGCTGTTCGCGGGCATCATGGTGGCAGTCGTTTCGCCGACGCTGCCTGCGCTTTTTATCATGAGTTGTCTGGCCGGATCGGGGTTCTTCCTGTTTCATATCGCGGTTAATTACCTGACAGCTATCGCCGGCCGGCCTGAGGACCGCGCCAGGAATTTCAGCTGGCTCGCATTGAGCTTTTCGACGTCTGGATTTCTGGGGCCGATGGTTGCGGGGTTCGCGATCGATGGCATCGGATATCGCAAAACGATGCTATTGCTGGCATGCTTCGCGCTCGTGACGCTGATCGCTTTCCTGGTCAAGCGCACCGAAGTTGACCTGCAACCGGCGGATGCACCGGGTGCGCAGCGCCGCCGGCTCGTCGATTTACTGCGTAGCTCGACGATGCGGCGGGTATTTATCGTGAGCGGATTGTTGTCGATGGTGTGGGATTTATTTTCGTTTGTGGTGCCTATCCATGGCCACAACATCCGCCTGTCGGCGTCGACGATCGGCGTCATCCTCGGCGCATTCGGCATCGCCGTGTTCGTGGTCCGGCTGGCGATGCCGCTCGTGATCCATCGCGTCGGCGAATGGCAAATGCTGATCGGCGCGATGATCTCGACCGGTATCGCGCTGTTTATTTTTCCGCTGGTGACGACTGTGCCGGTGCTGATTGCGCTGGCGTTTTTTCTGGGCGCCGGTCTTGGCGGAGCTCAGCCGATGATCATGGCGCTACTTTATAACAAGGCGCCGGCGGGCCGCGGCGCCGAAGCGATCGGCGTGCGCACGCTGCTGATCAATCTCAGTCAGACGGTAATACCCTTGTTGTTTGGCGCGCTCGGCGCGGCCCTTGGCATGACGCCGGTATTGTGGACGATGGCGGCGCTGCTCATCGGCACGGGATATTTCATGCGCAAACCCGATGGCATAACAAGCTAAATCCGCGGCGCCTTAAAAACAAACGGCCGGTCCGCGAAAAGCGGTACCGGCCGTTGCCTTTAAACAATTAAGGCGCAAATATTGCGTTTACTTCAGGTGTTTGCTGACCAGTTTGGTCATGTCAAACATCGACACCTGCTTCTTGCCGCCGAACACGACTTTCAGATGGTCGTCGGCATTGATGTTGCGGCGATTCTTGGCATCCTGCAAACCATGCTTCTTGATGTAGGCCCACAATTTCTTGGTGACTTCCGTGCGCGGAAACGGGCCGGCGCCAATTACCGGGCTCAGTGCGGCCGAAATCTGCATCGGCTTCATAAACGCTGCGCTGGGTTTACGTGCGGACTTTTTCTTTGCGGCGGGCTTTTTGCTAGCTTTTTTCTTTGCAGCCATCGTCTGTTCTCCTTGACAGTAAAGACGGGGAATTCACCCAAAACAATTGGGTTGAGCGGATTGTAATCCAAGTTTTCCCTCTGTGGTGCATTGTTAGAGAGAAAGTAGCCCCCCTACCCGAGCTGCGCAAGAAAGCCCAATGAAGGTGTTTCTGCGACTTCGCGCCAGCGCTGAATGTTGCGTGCGCTGTCATATTTTGCATGGCGCTGGTCGCAAAAAGTTCGTGCGCCCGGCGCAACATCGAACCGGCGGGCGGCGCCCGCTCGTATATCCCGCTTCAAAGGAACACTGGTTAACTAAAAGAGTTGAGCGATACTTTCCTAGCGATCATCGCGCGCCAGCCGTATACCGCTGAACTGCCAGCCGCCGAGCACGAAGGTTTCGAAAAACCATGTCGTATGCGCGAGATGCCATTTGACCGGACTTGCGTCCGGCATAGATTGCAGCGCGCAATCCTCGGCCGATAACGGCAACGCAAGATACTCGGTCTGCGCGCGAGTCTGCGCATAGCGCGCGGCAAGTGTCGCGCCGACTTCTGCATCCGGGCGAGGCGCGTGCCGGCGCTGATCCAGTTGTAAAAGCATCGGGTTCCTTAGTGGAGAGCGACACGTAAATTCATCGCTCAGTCAAATCATCCTAGCATCGCTAAATCGTTGCAGTTGTCGGACGGCTTCTCATTTTGGCCGCGCGGGCATGGCAGCGATGTAGGTTTTACACTTACGCTACACAATGCCGCTCGCATGCGGCGCCAGCGTCATTAGCCGTGAAGTTTTGTTTGTACGGGGTTTCACCCGCCCTGTCATCGGCCTTACTCGCGTCGCGGTTCCGCGAGCACGCATAACATTTTCGCGTTGTTTCCTCTATTCGCTCGCACTGAACGCTTCTGTATGCATCGCGAGTTGCCGAACGCAGTAAAATGTGAGTACGCGGGCGCACATTTAAGCCCGTTTGGATCCAGCCCTTATGAAATCCCTCGCACATCTTTTCGACAGCAACCGGTCATGGGCTGATCGTATTCAACGCCAGGACCCGGATTTTTTCCGCAAGCTTTCGCGCCAGCAATCGCCAGAGTATCTTTGGATCGGCTGCTCCGACAGCCGGGTTCCTGCCAATGAGATCGTCGATCTGCCGCCGGGCGAGTTGTTCGTGCACCGCAACGTCGCGAATGTCGTCGTGCATACCGATTTGAATTGCCTGTCCGTTATCCAGTTCGCGGTCGAGGTGCTCAAGGTGAGCCACGTTATCGTTTGCGGTCATTATGGTTGCAGCGGGGTCGAAGCGACCGTGCGCGGTGACCGGCTCGGTCTTAGTGACAACTGGCTGCGCCACGTGCAGGACGTGCGCGAGAAACATGAGCGCCGTCTGCCCGCGGCAACCGATTTCGCCCAGCGCAGCGCGCGGCTATGCGAATTGAATGTCGTTGAACAGGTTGTCAATGTCAGCCAGACCTCCATCCTGCGCGACGCGTGGGAGCGCGGCCAGGACGTCACGGTGCATGGCTGGATTTACGGTTTGCATGACGGCCTCCTGAGCGACCTGCACATAACCGTCGCGCGCCAGGACGATGTGCTCACGAGTTACGAAGCGGCCATCGCGAAATTGCCAGCGCGGCCAAGCCCATAAGTGCGTGAGCATTCAGCCTGTCAGGCTGTCGATCCAGATCGCGAGTCCCTGCGCATTAAGCTCGATATCGCCGGCAAAGACCTCGAGCACCTCGGCGCGCGTGAGCGGCCACCCATAGCGCTGTGCTTCCTTTAAAACGAGGTCGGTCACGCCTGCGGCGAGCCGCGCATGGCGCGCACTGTCCGCGCCGGTTTCAGCGCGCGCCAATTGCTCGTGCGCGTCGACCAGCCGATGCATATCGTCCACCAGCCGCGTGATTTCCCGGACCTGGCTGTAGTGCGTCACGTAGATTGCGCGCGGCTGCAGGCCGGCGATCAAATCGAGCGAGCGATGCGCGGCGGCCGGGTCGAACTGGGTCGGGCTTGACGTCGGAAAAACAAATTGCCGGCCGTAGAGATCGAGTTCGCGATATGAAAGCCCGAACGTGTCGCCGGCAAAAAGATGTTGTGACTTTTCATCGAATACGCACACGTGATGGCGCGCGTGGCCCGGCGTGTCGTAAAAAACCAGTTGCCGGCCGTTAAGATCGATCGCTGCGCCGTGCGGCGTCTCGATCACCCGCCCGCGCGCCACCGGCTCGATTTGTCCGTAGATGCGTGCCATCGCAGCGGCGCCATAGACCGCTTCAGTGCTCGCGATCAGCTTGGCGGGATCGATGATGTGGCGCGCGCCGCGCGGATGCACGGTCAACATCGCATTCGGCAAATGGTTCAGCAATAGGCCCGCGCCGCCCGCATGGTCGAGATGAATATGCGTGAGTACAACGTAATCGACCTGCGCCGGCGCAAGGCCTTTCATGCGCAGGGCTTCGAGCACGTGCGGCACCGAGCTGTTGACGCCGGTGTCGACAATTGCAGTGCGGCCGTTTTCAACAATCAGATGAATCGCATCCAGCCGCGGCCGCTGATAGCCCGAATCGATCGCGCTGATGCCAAATTCATAGTCGATGATGTCTGACATGGTTCAGGACAGAATTTAAGCGAGAATTTTTATTTCGGCGATCGCGAGTAGTTGGCTGCGGTTTGTAATACGAATGTCATCCTGCGCGTCTAGCTTGCGGGAAGTCAACTTCGAAAGCGCCGCGATTCATGGAAAGTCCGTATAAAGGCAAGACCGGCTTCAGACGCATCTGGAACGCGCTACTTTATTCGTTCGATGGTTTCGCTGCTGCGTTGCGCCATGAAGGCGCATTTCGCCAGGAGGTTGTGCTGGCGCTCATTTTGATTCCGCTCGCGCTTCAGCTGCCGGTTGGCGGTGACGCGAAGAGCGTGATGATCGCGAGCGTATTGCTGGTATTGATCGTCGAATTGCTCAATTCGGGTATCGAGGCGGTCACCGACCGCGTGTCGCTCGAGGACCATGCGCTTGCCAAGCGCGCCAAAGATCTCGGCAGCGCAGCGGTCATGCTCTCGCTCATAAACGTGCCGATAGTGTGGCTGCTCGTCATGTTTGGCTGAACGGGCGCGGCAGTCACACAATCATCATAAATTCTTAATCAAATTTTCTTGCTGCCGCTGCATGATAAATGCATGCACAGCTCGAACGTCATTTGTCCGCAAATACCGGTCGCGCGCCGGGTTTTGCGCGTCGCCGTGGTGACGGAAACGTATCCGCCTGAAGTAAACGGCGTGGCAATGACGATCAGCCGCATGGTCGCCGGACTGCAGCATCGCCAGCATCAGGTTCAATTGATCCGGCCGCGCCAACACCGCGAAGACAGCGCAGCGAACACCCACAACTTTAAAGAAGTTTTGCAACGGGGCGTCGTCATCCCGCGCTACGCCACCCTCAAAATGGGACTGCCGGCCAAGCGGGCGTTGTTGCGGCTATGGGCGTTACAGCGGCCCGACGTGGTGCATCTCGTCACTGAGGGGCCGCTCGGCTGGTCGGCGCTGGCAGCGGCGGTCAAGCTCGGAATTCCGTGCAGCAGCGATTTTCATACCAACTTTCAAAGCTACAGCCGGCACTATGGCATCGGCTGGTTAGAGAAACCCATCCTCGCCTATTTGCGAAGATTTCATAACAAGGCGGACTGCACGCTGATCCCGACGTCCTCCCTGCTGCATGAACTAAAAAATCACGGTTACCTGAATTTGCGCGTCGTCATGCGCGGCGTCGACACCCGCCTTTTTAACCCAGACAAACGCGATGCGGCACTGCGCCGGGAGTGGGGCGTCAGGCCAGAGCAAAGCGTTGCCCTTTACGTCGGCCGTCTTGCGCCGGAAAAAAATCTGTCACTGGTCGTGCGCGCGCACGCTGCAATGAAAGCGGCGCAACCCGGCGTGCGCATGGTGCTGGTGGGCGACGGACCGGAGCGCGCGGCACTGCAGGCCGCGCATTCGGACTACGTGTTTGCAGGCATGCGCACAGGCGAAGCGCTCGCCGCGCATTTTGCGAGCGGCGATGTTTTTTTATTTCCAAGCACCACCGAGACGTTTGGTAATGTCACGCTCGAAGCAATGGCAAGCGGACTCGCCGCGGTCGCCTATGACTATGCGGCCGCCGGCGAACATATTCGACATGGCCACAACGGTATGGTCGCTCCGTACGACCACGCCAACGACTTTGTCGCATCCGCCGCAGACATCGCCGGTGATCGCGAGCGTATCGCGCACCTGGGCCGCAACGCGCGCACGACTGCCGAGGCCATTGATTGGGAAGCCGTCAACGACGAGTTCGAGGCGGCGCTGCTCGAGGTGATCGCGGCGCATCAGCAACGCGCCGCCGCCGGGATGAAACTATCCGCGTGAGTTCAGACTTGAAGCACGGGCACGCACAGCGCGCACACACACCCGGCAGTGCGCTTGGTTGCCGGATCGGCAACATTTTTGCTGCATGCTGATGGCCTCCCCGGATGCGCCGGTGGTTAACGCGCGCTCGCTTTTCCTGTCGGACATCCATCTGGGCACCCGCGCCTGCCGCGCGCATGAGTTGCTCGAACTGTTACGCGATTACGACTGCGAAAACATATTCCTGGTCGGTGACATCATCGATTTCTGGGCAATGAGCCGCGGCATTTATTGGCCGGAAGTTCAAAACACTGTCATTCAAAAAATCCTCAAGAAAGCGCGGCATGGCGCGCGGGTTTTTTTGATCCCCGGTAATCACGACGAAGCGCTGCGAGATTACGTGGGCAGCGCTTTCGGCGACATCAATCTGGTGCGCGACTATGTGCATACCGGGGCGGACGGCCGGCGCTATCTTTTGCTGCACGGCGACGAATATGACCAGATCACCGCCTGTCATCGCTGGATTTCCATTCTGGGCGATATTTCCTACACCTGGCTCGTGCATCTGAATCGGTTGCTGTCGCTGATGCGGCGAAAAATGGGCGTCAGCGGCCATTGGTCGCTGGCCGACTACGCGAAGCGCAATGTGCTGCATGCCGTAAGTTTTATCAGCAACTTCGAGGAGTCGGTCGTCCACCGCGCCCGCCAACGCGGCCTTGACGGCGTAATTTGCGGCCACATTCACACTCCGGCGATCAAAGATATCGACGGGTTGGCGTATATCAATTGCGGCGATTGGGTTGACAGTTGCACGGCGGTTGTCGAGCACTTCAATGGCCGCATGGAGCTCGTGCGTTGGGCCCACCGTGCGCGCACGGCGCAGTCCGCGCCCGTGGCGGCCTGATAAATCTCGCGCCGGCGCCCGCTGTAACCAATCTGTAATGCAGGCTCGTTAGTCTGGGATAATTGCCAGCGGGGAATTTTTCAAGCCGGCGGTTGCCATATCTGGCCGGTGCGATAATTTTTCAGCAACGCGCAAACTTTACAAAACTAACCCGCTCTCCGATGCCCAAGCAACACGTCGCCCCCGAGCTCTTCCTTAACCGCGAACTCGGACAACTCGAATTCAACCGCCGCGTTTTAGCGCTGGCCGAAGACCGCAGCGTGCCGGCGCTCGAGCGGCTGCGTTTTCTGTGCATTTTCGACAGCAATCTCGACGAGTTTTTCGAGATC